>NZ_JBQHUZ010000005.1:0-221232 GCF_052064775.1 Oribacterium sp. HCP28S3_H8
ACACTAACAGCAGAAGGGGTATGTTATGTGAAGTAATTGTCGATTTTATTATGGAAAGAGAGGTGATGGAGACGTTTACGTCTCATAATGTATGACTATGCATAAGTTAGTTTATGTAAAGCTTCACATAAACAAGTTTCATAAGGCATCCTCCCTTCTTACCTCTCCGGGTCCCGTTTCCCGGCTGCGTCAGGGCTTCGTCCGTCCGCAATCTCCGAGGAAGCTTCCCGGGCCGCAGCCGCTATCTCCCTCATGCCACCCACGGAGCGGACCCCGAAGCTCTCCTTGAGATGCTGCGCGCTCCGGGCGTCACCAGCGTCTTCGCACTGGACGCTCATCTGCTGCATCTGCTGCGGCGTGAGTGCCGGGTCGGCGATGGCTGCTACGACCTCCTGCGACAGCTGCGGGTTGGCCATGGCGTCAAAGAGGACGCGCAGCTGCTCCCCGGAGAACCGCAGGGGGTTCTGTGCAAGGCTAAGGACGTCTGCGGGCGGGAGAGAGAGTTCCCCGAGCGCATACATGATGGCCCTCATGGCCGGAGCGGGGACCTCCGGTCCGAACAGGGTCTTAAACTGTCTGGGCGTGAGGTTGTATTCGCTCGTGAGCCGGACACAGGCCAGCTGGTCAGGAGTATAGGCCGGGTTCAGCATGCGCAGGACCGTTGCCCTCTCCGCGCCGTCATAGAGTGCGGAGAACACGGAGCGCATGTTCGCCGCAGGAATCTGCGGTTTTACGAACAACTCAACCAGAGGGACCGGAAGGCCGAGGGAAAGAGCGCCGGCGGCAACGTCCAGCTGTGCTTCCGACAGTTCGCGCCATGGGAGGGCGCGCCCGCCGTTCTGCACGATGCTCCGGATGAGATGCAGCTTCTCTGCCGAGAACTCCGGACTCAGGCACTCGTCAAAGACGGATGGAAGAAGCTCTTCCGCGATGCGCGCCAGCTCCCGCATCTGCGAGTGGTTGAACCGCGTGTCGGCGATTTTTCCGACGGTCCCGGCATCCAGCCCCTCGCGGAAGGCCTTGCAGATGGCGAAGGCCTGCCAGTCCGTGAAGGCATCTCCTATAAGAAGCTCCGCCGCCCGAATCTGGCTGCCCGCAGGGACGGATTCCAGCATCCCCCTGAGCTGGGAGACCTGCTTTTCCGACAGGAAGCTTACGGGGTCGGCGGCATCCGGATCCACCTCTTCAAACGTGAGGAGCTGGCCTTCGATGCAGTAGCCGAGGTCAATTTCGGTGTAATCCTCTTCCGCAAGGGTGTCCGCATCCAACTCGTCCCTAGGGACAAGGCCGAGCACCTGCCGGACATCATCGGCTGTCCCTCCGTGGTCGAGGATGCCGTGCAGGTTCTCTTCCAGAACGCCCGCCACGTCAACGCCGTCTGCACCGCCGGAAGGTATGACGCAGTAGAACGGCAGAGCGAAGTTTGTATTCCACGAGCTGACGGTGTACTGTGCAACGGCGGTTTCCTCAAGCCCCTGTTCCAGACGCATGATGATGACGGGAAGCGGAACGTTTCCTTTGTATGGCATCGTGAACCTCCTTTCTGCCGGCTATGCCTGCCGGTCCTGCTCAAAGGGGTTTTGCCCCTTGTGGCCACCGGCAAGCGCGGAAGAAGAGGAACGCATCTCAGATGCTTCCTCACGCAGGCCGTTTCTGCTCTCTGCCCGGTCCTGCCGCACCTTCGGCCCCTTGGTGATGGAAAGCACCTCCGACAGGCCGCTTCCGGGCGCGCTGACGCGGGTGAAGTAGTCGCGGACCGTCTGGCACTCGCCGTCCGTCAGCGGACGGTCTGCACCCGTCTCGGGGTCGAAGCCCACGGCAACAAGGTTGCCAAACAGGACGGTGTAAAGGTCCCCCTCGCGGACCGGCGTGTGGAAGTCCAACTGCGAAAGGTACCCCGCATCCTCCATCTGCTTTGTCGCGTAGACCGCGCGGTTCGGCGGGCAGCTGTACAGCCCCTCCTCGTTCACGTAGATTGAAATCTCTTCTCCGAACAGCACGTTGAGCGGTTCAATCGAGCCGCCCACCAAGCGCTGCAACTCTCTGAGCGTAGAGCCGCCGGCGTCCTCCTTCAGGTCGATGGTGACGGGGGTCCCGTCAACGGGTATGAGTAAAGCTTCCATCTTTCCGGTCCTTTCTGCCGTTCCCTTATTTCGAAAACGGGCGGGGAGCAGCTGCGCCCCGCCCGCACTTTCCTGTCGTGAAAGACACGCCTTCACTGGGAACTCTGCTTTCACCTTTAATAACTTATTAAAGCCGCGCTCTCCCGCCGCTGGGGGCGGGAGTTCGGCAAGGCGCTCCGGCGCTTCGGCCAACGGTTAGCTTCCGAGGATTTCCTTTGCCCATGCGCCGGACTTAATCAGTCCGAACACGAGGAGGAACGAGCAGCCGAGCCACATGAGGACGCCCTGCAAGGCGTCAATGGCCACCTCGCCCGCAGCAAGGGCAAGAATGTTGTCGCTTCCCACCTGAGAGGTAAGGGATGCCAGAATGTGCGGGAACGCCACAAGCAGGAACAGCATGATGGCTCCCGCGAGCGCGGCGGCGGCAAAGTTCTTGAGGAAGCCGACCCCCATCTGCCTTGTCTCGTCAAAGCCAAGGAGCGCCATGGGAATGGAAGAGAACGCGGCCATGACGTAAATCTGCCACGCGCGGGCGTAAGCAACCACGAAGGCAACCACATAGGCAATGATGCCCGTGATGGCACACAGGATGGCCACGATGAGCGTCGTGAAGCATCCGCCGAACGTGACCTTGCTAAGGTCAAAGTTCTCCGTGCTGATGCCCTCGCCGAGGAAGCTGCCTTTCTTACCCACAGAGCCAATCACAGGGATGATGTTGTCTACGACCATCTGGTACACGGCCTGCACGATATCGAGAGAGTGAATGATGAACCAGTGAAGCAGGACATACGTCACCGCGAGGAAAACGATATCCTTGATGGCCGGAAGCGTAGCTGTCGCATCCATCCTCTGGCTGATTTTGATGAGCTGCACCAGCATGAACAGGGCAAGGATGGACTCCGCAAGCGGGACCACGGCGGTCTGATGGACCGTGACCGTAATCGAGTAGACAGACTCTCCAAGAAGGCTCGAGAACGGAGCCGTCAGAATCCCGTTGTCTCCGATGGCAGAAACAAGGCCGTTGTACATGTTGAAGAAGCCGCATGCGCCATCCAGAAGCCATCCCTTGATGGCTTCTTCCACGGCTCCCTTGAGGTCCCATGGCGCAGCCGCATAGGCTGGTTGCGGCAGGAGCAGCACGAGCGCGGCGGAAGCGAGCACGCTTGTTATCACAGCAGCGCGAAAGCCCGGCCCGCGACGCATATGCCTGCTATTGGTCTTATTTGTGTAAGCGCTCAAAACATATCCTTTCTGCCTGCAAGGCGCGGGCTAGACGCTGAACTTGTAAGTGCTGTCGTTCTGGTCATACGTCACGGTGATGACCGGTGTTGCCGAGCCCGTCAATGACGCCGAGCCGTCCGATTCGTCACTGCTCAGGGTGAAGGCAGTCACAACCAGCCCCTTGTCGTAGTCGATGGTGACGTTCTTGTTCCACGTGGCCTTTACCGCTGATGGGTAATGGGTTGAGCACCACCGGCTGAGCGCGTCCACGAATGCGTCTTGGTCCCCGAGCAGTCCTTTCGCTTCCCCATCCAGCCCTTCAACCGCAATCTTTTCCACCGCGTCTGAGCGCTGATAGGCCGTGTTGGGAAGGGCGAACATGCCGGACAGGAGACTTGCCTGCCCGGCAGACGCGCTGTCGGCGCTCTTGACAAGCGTATAGGTGGCAATGTATGTCCCGGCGTCCGTCTCAAAGGCAATGGTGTCCACCTCGGTATCGGAGCCGTTGTTTCCGAACTCGCAGGCGGAGATGGCAAAGGGATGGGAGGTCTCCTCGCCGTTCACCGTCTCCACGTAGTGGTCATCGTAAAAGCGAACCGTGTATTTCCCGTCGCTGGCGGACCAGACACCGGCGCACAGCGTCTCAATCAGCTTCCGCGTCTTCGAGTCATAGGCTTTAATCAGCTTTTTCTGCGATTCCGTGAGCGAGGTCTTCTCCGCTTCCGAAGCGCCTGCCGTCTTTCCGCTGTCGCTTCCGGCGGCATCGGAAGCCGTCTGGCTCTGCTGCGCCGCCCTCCGCTCCGCCACGTGCAGGGCGCTCGTGACCGAGAACCCTGCAAACACGATAATGGCGAAGAGGGAGAGCAGAGCCACCTTCCTGTGCTTTTTCAGAAGTCCCTTCCAGTCTTTCATTCCCTATCCTTTCTGCTTATTTCACGTTCGAGGGGAACCCCCACCCCGCCGGACTCCATTTGCAGTACGTGCTTATCCACCGGTCCAAATCCCAGACCTCAATCGAGCCGGTGTTGTGGATGATTTTGTTGTCCCCGATGTAGATGCCGACGTGCCCGTAGGTCGCGCCCGCCGTTGAGCCGGAGCTGGAACTTCTCACGGCAACCAGCATGCCGACCCTGAGCTGGGAGCGGTCAGTCGAGTGACAGTAAGCCGCGTACATGTCGCAGGCGTTACCGCTGATGCCGCCCAGCCCTGCCTTCGCGTAGACATTGGAAACCCACGCGGCGCACCATCCTGCGCCGGGGGACGGCGTTCGATACGCCGCGTCCACGATGGAGCGCTGCGTCGCGTCAGACGCGGCATACTCCTCGCCGCTTCCGCCACCAGAAGAAAGCTTTTCATAGAAGGCCTGTGCCGCAGGCAGACGGTCCCGGTAGAACGACTGCCGCGCCGCCCAGTCCGCAGGGCGGAGCCAGCAGGCCATCACGCAGTACGTCGCGAACCCCACATCGTCTGTCTTTAGCCAGGCATCGTAGCTTGCATCGCGTCCGGAATACTCGGTGATGTATTTGGTGTAATAGCCGCTGCGGTGCAAGCCGGTGGCCCACGATGCGCGGAGGTTTTCGATGAAGTATTTCGTCTGGGCGCTGGCGCTGTTCTTGTCGAGTCCATTTGCGCTGCACCAGTTGACAAAGCTCGTATATTCGCCGTGTCCCGGCGTCGTGTCTGTGAACTGGTATAGGCCGAACCCATACTCGTAGGCGTAGCTGTTTCCCTCCCCATGATACTCGTTCGTGGGGTCCCAGCCTGACTCTCCGGAGATGTTGCCCATGATGGCGGCAATCTGCGGTTTCCCAAGTCCCTCCGCAGCGAGCGCCTGTGCGACCTCCAACTGGGTTCCGCTGAGGTCACCGAACGAATCCACCTGACTGGATGGGTTGTCGCTGCCGGCGAGCACCGCCACCAGCACGACCGCCAGAAGGAGACCGAAGATTGCGGGAACTGCCGCGCCGCCCAGCAGCGCGACAAGCCCCTTTCCCTGCGTCCCGGCTGCGGCAGGAAGGGCGCGCTTTACCGCGCTTCCGCCAGCGGAAGCCGCCGCCTTTTGCGTGGCGTCCGTCGCGGTGTACATTTCACGCCTGAGATATCCAGCCGCCTGCGCCTTTCTCTGGACCTCTGCGGCATCGGCAGGCTTTTTGCGGTACTTCTTTTCGGAGAGCGAACCAAGCGGCGCTTCCTTCTCAAGCGCGTCCCTGCCGGAGAAGTGCCGACGGAGCCTTCTGGAAATCCAGACGGTGCGCCGGCCCCGGTAGGCCGCGTCATCCATGCCCTCAAGCTCTGAGTCCTCAAGCGTCTTCGACACCACGCCGCCGATAACCGCATCCCTTGCCGCCGGCTTTGCAGCCTTCTTGAGAGATTCCCGGAGATGGTGGTCCGCCTGTGCGCGCGTCTTTTGTGAAGCTGCCCGCTCTTTACCGAACGTGCTCCCGGATTCCCCACCGGAGCCGGCAGCTTCCTTCCCCGCCTTCGCCCTTTTCCCTGCCGCAGCAGCCGCAGCCGCGCCGCCGGCGCTGCTCCTCCTTCCCTTCTCGTATGCGGCGCGCTTGAGCGCCATCGCGCTCTTGTCGGCGCTTCCCACAATGCCGGTGTTGACGGCGTTCGTCTGTTCGGTCCGGATGAGCTGCGCTCCTGCATCCTCGCGTTCGCTTGCCGTGCGCGCGTAGTCTGACGCTTTCATTGACGTTCACCGTCCTTCCGGTTCGTGTCGGAACAGCTACCTGTCCTTCTTCCTGTCATTGGGGTTCGTGCTGAACAGCTCGTAGAGGACGTTGCCCTTCGGGAACTTTCCGCGAATCGGGACGCGGGCGTTTCCGGCAATCAGAAGACCGTCTCCGGGTTCGACGGACTCATCAATGCACTCTTCCTCCTGTTCGGAGAGATTCAGCAGCTCCACCCACCTCATGCGGTCGAGCGGGGACTGCTTGAGCAGCATCAGGAAGTCCGCGTTGAGGACGATGTTCTGCGCCGCTTCGTTGTTGAGCATCGCCGTCGCGTTCTGCGTGATGCCCGTAAGCAGAAGCCCGAACTTGCGGCCCTCGTTCGAGAACCGCGAGAAGTAGTTCAGGACCGTCGGGTAGGCGAACATGGACTGCATCTCCTCCACGTAGAGCCATGTCCGCACGTTTCGCTTTGCGTTGAAGTACATGCGGTTGCGGACGGCTTCGCAGATGTTGATGAGTGCGAAGACCAGCATCGAATCCGGGAGGTCCTTCAAGTTGAAGTCCACGATGCGGCTCTTGAAGTCCACGTTGGACTGGTGATTGAAGAAGTCCATCGGCGGCTGGATAAACCGCTCGTAGCGGAGCGCAATGTCCTCGCGGGCCTGCTTTTCCGGCTGTTCCCGGAGCGTGTCGTAGAAGTCCTGTAGCAGGGGCGGATTGCCGTCTCCTCGCTCCGCCGCGCTCTGGAATGCGATGTTGACGCATCTCGTGATGATGGACTGGTCAATCTGCGTGAACGGCTCGTCAGACTCTGCGGCGCTGGCAGCCGCCTGCGCAAGCATCGCGTCGATTTTGAAGGCAATCTGCTCGTTGCGGGACATGTGCTCGACAGAGACGGTATCAAACGGGTTCAGGTACGTGCCGGTTCCGACGCCGAAGTGGAAGACGGAGCCGCCATAGCGCTCGGCAATTCCGGTGTACTCACCGGCGCGGTCGATAACATAAATCTCGTCCGTCGGGTTTGAGAAGATGGTCGCGGTCATCTCGGTTTTGACGAACATTCCCTTGCCCGCGCCCGTCTTGCCACAGACAAAGCCCATCGGAGAAGTCAGCTTCTTGCGGTTGCAGAGAACGAGATTTCTGGAATGCTTGTTCTGGCCGTAATAGTTCCCGCCGGCGTCGTCCAGCTCTTGCGTCGCGAAAGGCACAAGGATAGCCACCTGCGCCGTGGTGAACATGCGGCTGATTTCCACGTGGTTGTGCCCGAGCGGGAGAATCGAGTTCAGTCCCCTGCGCTGCCGGTACTCGTAGGTGTCCACCTCGATGGAGTTCTGCCGTGCCATGGAGATGATGCGCATGGCCTGCGTGTCCAGCTGCTCCTTGCTCTCCGCATAGGTGTAAATAAGACCCGTGAAGACGTAAAGGCGCTGATTCTTGTTCTGTAGGTTGTCGAGAACGTCTTCCGTTTCTTCCTTGGAGTATTTCAGCTCCTGTGGAAGAATGGAGAAGTCGTACCCCTTGTTGACGGCGCTGCGCTGCTCCTCAATGATTTCCTTGTCAATCCACGCGCTGCGCGTGCGAACGTAGTTGATGGCCTTGGACTTGTCCATGGGCTGGACGAACCACGTGACCTCCATGGGGATAGGCAGGTCCACGATATCCGCCAGCGCGCGGTCGGAAAGCTCCGAGCCGAACTTCTTCATGACGAGGACCTGCCCGTAAATCCCGTTGTCCAGCTTGAAGCAGTCGTTGTACACGCCATCCGGCTTGAAGTCAATCTGCCCCGGCGCGATGCAGTCCTTTGTGGTCTGCATCCGCACGCTGGAAATATCCCTCTGATAGTCGAAGATGAAGGGCCGGTAGGGATTGAGCAGCGAATGGAGGACGGAAAGGCGCTGTGTGCCGTTCATAAGATGCGGCTTCGAGCCCATGGAGTTGAGGATGCGGCTGGATTCCGTCTCGATGCGGGCGAGCTGCCTTGCCGCTTCCTCCGCTGTGTCCGCACTGACGGAATAGGTCAGGTAGCGGTTTCGCCGGATGTTGCTGACGCCTTCCCGCACCTTGTCATTGAGTATGTCATTGAACACCTGCGCGTCATGCATCGCGGCTTCGCAGCTCTGCCTTGACGGGTCGAAGAACTGGCGGTGGCCAACGTCCTCCTTTAGGAGCGGCGTATTGATGACGCTCATCTGAACCAGCGTGTCCGCACCGAACTGGTCATAGAGCCGTGTGAGGGCCGAGAACATGGCCTTCTGCTGCTCGTCACGGACGGAATGATAGCTCGTGTCATCAAAGGCGATGGTGGACGAGAAAAGCCCCTCCTCCACCTCGCAGATGCCATCCTGATACATGCGGTTGTAACCGATGTAGCGGACAACGTCCTTCGCGGCTTCCCTCCTTCTCCTCGCGTCCGCCGTCTTCTCGCTCAGCTCGTGGTCCCTGTCCCTGAGTTGGGACTTCACCGACGTGTAGCTCTTCTTTGCTTCTTTTTCGGCTTCCTTCGCCGCACGGCGCTCCTCCCGGATTTTTCGCAGCGCCGCCTTCTTTTCCTTGCGCGGCAGCTTCCTTCCAGTGGTGAACGAGGGGAACATCTGCTTGAGCGCGCCAACATCAACCGGGCCGTTGTCATGGTCCAAATCGGTGCTGGCGCGTCCCGTTCCGAAGTCCTCGCCGGAAGCGTGCACAAAGGCTTCTACGTCAAAGCCGGGGCTTTCCCCGCCGCTAGGTGATGACGCGTCCTGCCCTTGGGGAGTAGGATTCGATTCCTCGGAGACTTTGCTGCTTTCGATAAAATCTTCCATAAACCTTGCCTTTCTTCTTGGAGGTTCCGCCCGGGGTCTCCACAAGCCCTGCCAGCTCCATGGAGGGCACGTAGAAAATCCGGTCGTTCTCGAACTGCGCCCTCAGCCAAAGCGGAACGA
The DNA here is from genome assembly GCF_052064775.1 of Oribacterium sp. HCP28S3_H8. Classification (NCBI taxonomy): domain Bacteria; kingdom Bacillati; phylum Bacillota; class Clostridia; order Lachnospirales; family Lachnospiraceae; genus Oribacterium; species Oribacterium sp. HCP28S3_H8. Next base: position 8,941 of record NZ_JBQHUZ010000005.1, read on the forward strand.
ACTTCTCAAAGGGCATCCCCTTGGGTCTCACAAAGCCGCAGCACCAGAACGGGAGCGAGACGGCATAAATGAGAATCATGTTGTCCCCGGGGTTTATCCCGAGGACGAAGTACATGTAGAGGGCGGAAAGAACCGAGCAGCCGAGAGCGCCAACAACGGAGACCAGCGTGCGTGTTGTGAGCTTTCCAACCACCTTCGGCTGGTACTCAGCAATGTCCTTGTGAACTGCGACAGACAACATTGTGCAGACTCCCCTCCTTTAACCGGCCCACCCGGTGTTCAGGGAGCCGAAGTAGACGGCTGCCGCGATGACAATCGCGCCGCCGACAATCATGGCGATGGCACCGGAGAGCTGACCACCGCCACCCTGCATACCGTCCTTGATGGTCATTCCGAGATTAACCAGACCAAAAACGACGAGCACTCCGCCGAGGAATGTAATTCCCTGCGTGAGCATGGATACTGCGTTCTGTAGCATAAAATCTTCCTTTCCTGCCTGCTGTGTTACTGGCAATCAGAATCCCGTAAAGCCGTACGTCGATGCGAATCCGAGCACAACTGCGCCGGCGGCAATCATGGCGATGGCTTTCCGAATTTCGCCGCCGCGCGCCCCCTCACGAAGCACTATCCCGAGGTACACCAGTCCGACAAACAGGACGGCTGTCCCGGCATAGGCGAGCGGCTTCACGGCGAGCCTGACAAGGGCTTCCACCTTTCGTTCACCTTCCTCTCCTTTCTGCCCGTGCAGCGTTAATAAATTATTATAACGGTCTACTGGGCGGGCTTCCTTGCGCTGCCCGAAAAATCCGTACCGTTCATATAACGCTTGAAGTCGAAGGGATTCTCATGCAGCCGTTTCGGGTTCCTCTTGTCCACGATGTAGCAGTATCTCTTGTGCCGCCGTGGGTCGAATTTGTCATCCATGAGAGGGTTTGTTCCGGCAATCAGGAGGATGGCTTTTCTGCGGCTCATCTTTCCGATTTCGGCGGCATCAATGAGGTCTCTCCCCTGAATTTGCAGGTTCTTGCTCGCGCTGGACGATTGCCCGGAAGACTCGTTGTAGGTCATCTGATGGATGGTCTGCTTGCCAATCATCTCCGCAATTTCCTTGTTCGTGGAATTGGATTTCCCACCGAGGAAGAGGGTCGAGTCGCAGCAGTCCACAATGGTCTGGGCCTTCTTGTCGTACTTCGATTCCAGCTGGCTCATGGACTGGAGGATAATCGTGATGCCGATGTTCCGGGAGCGTGTGACTGCGATGGTCTCCTCAATCTGCGGGATAGTGCCGATGTTCGCGAACTCGTCAAAAATGAAGTGAACCGGCCTTGGCAGCTTACCCCCATAGTCCGTGAGCGCCTTCCGGCAGAGCTGGTCGATGCACTGCCACATCATGATGGCAAAGAGGAACGATAGCGTCTTGTCCGTGTCGGACAGAATGCCGAACACGGCGGTTCTCGTGTCAGGGTCTCCCAGTGTGTCCAGTTCCATTTCGTCATACTCAAGAAGCTGGCGGACCCCGGACGTTGCGATTGGCGCGAGCCGGACGTTGCAGGAGATGATGATGGATTTCAGGGTGCGCCCGGCAGCCACCTTGAAGTTCTTGTAGTTCATCAGGGCAAAGTCCTCATCCGGTGACAGCCCGCCGCGCTCAGCCGGGCGGACGCCATCATAGTTTCGGCGGAACCGCGAGGACTGCCAAGACCAGCCGGTGTCCGCAGTGAAGTCGCGGGACAGCCCGCCCTTCCTGCGGGGCGCACCCGCAGCCCCAACATTTCTGGCAAAGCGCTTCCCGGTTTCAATCTGGTAAAAGATAAGGTCCAGCGCCGACATGAAGTTCTCGTCCTCCTCCCTTGCTTCTGCCAGTGAGAGGAGCGTCAGGAGACCGGAGAGCGTGTAATCCTCCTCCGGGAACCAGTCGCGCAAAAGCGCGATGAGCGCCGTATAGAGCATCTTTTCTGCGTTCTCCCAGAACGGGTCGCTGGTCTTGCCCTCGCCGTTCGTGTTCATGATGAAGCAGTTGACGAACGAGAGGATATCCGTGTCGGTCTTCACGTACCTGAGCGGGTTGTAGTGCATGCTTTCGTCAAGATTGATGGTGTTGAAGCTCTTCACCTGATAGCCGTTGTCGGTGAACAGGTAGCCCGCGTCTTTCAGCAGGGTTCCCTTCGGGTCGGTGATGAAATAGTTCGTGTTGAGCTGACAGATGTTCGGCGTCACGTAGTTGAATGTCTTGCCCGAGCCGGACCCGCCGACCACAAGCACGTTGAGGTTGCGGTCCAGCGCCGGGTCATACTTAGGCCGGTGCAGCGCCAGCCCGTACTTTTCTGTGAAAATGAGGTTGTTGTCCGGGTTGCTGAGGTCCCGGAACCGCCTTCCCTCCTTCACCGTCCCCCAGCGGGCGGAGCCGCTTTCTTCGCCGGAGCGGTAATTCCCGATGTAAACCACGTGCCTGAGCCAGACCATCCACACGACCAGTGCCATGCAGAAACCGGCGAGGAGCGCCTTTGTGTCCATGGCGAGTAAGAGAGGATTTTCGCGGATTCGCGCCCACATGGTCAGGAGTGCGTCCCCGCAGTGGTCAAGAAACTGTCCCGGGTAGGACGCCAGCGCTTCAAAGTACCGGTTCCCGAGATAGAAGCCTGTCACCGAAAAAGCCAGCGTGACAAGAGCCGACGTGGCGATGCGCCTATTTACTTCCGGGTTTCCCTTTCTGTCTGCCATCTTTCCGTCCTTCTTCCTTTTAGCGCACCGGCTTCATCCGATTTGAAATGTCCAGCTCATGGGAAGGTGTGCCGCTCTCGGCTTCGAGTTCGGTCTTCGCTTCGCGCATCTCCCGAGCTACGCTGCTCAGGGAATAACCGCTGTCAGAGCTTCTGGCAGCACGGTCCTCTGCTTCGCGCGCCATGGAGGGGGAAACATCCGTACCGACGCCCTCATGCTCAATCCGGGCCGTATGGTCATCCGTGTCAATGCTGTCATGGGACTTCACGCCTTGGTCAAGGTCCGGCGTTGCCCCGTCGTTGTCCAGGGCACCATCGACGGGCCGCTGTCCCTCGTGCTCCTGACGCCGGCTTCTGTCCCCCGCTTCCTTCCCGGGCGCGGGACGGTTCTTCTCAAACCAGTCATGCGTGGCATCCACGCCCCATTTTCGGCTCAGCGTGTCCGCCCCAACCGCCCAGTCCGTCCGCCCCTGCGCGTCCTTTCCGAACGGGAGAAGACCGTCCTCGCCCCGGCGGGCTTCGTAAAACATGACCTCGCCCTTTCGGGTTGTGGTGATGCCGATTCCCTGACGGGCAAGAATCTGCTCAAAGTCGTTAAAATCTCTGCTGCGGTCCCTCGCGTCAAGAACCTTGTCCCGGATGCTTTCCGTGTGGTTGAGGTTTCCGTCGGAGTGGTCCGTGCGAAACGCTTCCCTGCTCTTTGTCTCTTCCGGATGACGGAATGGAAGGTTAGGCAGTCTGGTGATTTCGGTTAATCCCGCCAGCTGCTCCGCCGTGACGGGACGGCTGTTTTCGAGACGTTCCACGATGGACTGCTCCTGCCGCAAGCTCATCACTTCGGCGAACTGCGGCGCGCAGTCTTTAATCGCTTTGATATCGTCCTCGGCGAACTGAATGAATCCGTTTCCCTCCCTGTCGGCCAGCGCGGACGCAAACGTTCCGTTCTCGCGGCAGACCTGCGCGAAATAGGCAGCATCGTTGGAGGTTCCGAATGGAAGGCAGACTTGTTCGCGCGACGCGAGGGCTTCCGCTTCAATCTCGGCTTCTTCCTCGGACCTCCCGCTTTCCATCAGCCGTTCCTTGTGCCAGTCCCTTGCCTTGTTGTCGATGAACCTTTCCAGCGCCCTGCCGGTCTGGTTCCCGATTGCCTGCATCAGCATCTCGCCAACGTCTTCCCCGTAATCCTGAGCCATGCCGTTTCCTTTCCCTGTAGTTTGGAGAATGCGCGAATCCCGTCCGGGTATCCTTGACATGGAAGTATATCAGCCGCAGCACGATTCCTCCCGCAGTACCTTACACGTCATCAGAAATGATTTTGCCAAACGGCTCCATCCCGTCGTTGAATGTGCGATTGTCAAAAACCGGAACCGCGCATAACCTCTTTTGCCGTTCCCAAAGCTCTAAACGATTCCAAGCCGGATTTTGCCAACAAAAAAAGACGCCCCAAACGGAGCGCCTTCATCACAGGTCAATATCCTGCTTTACTGGTACGTGCTTCTGTCAAACTGTTGGTAAATCGTTGGTAAATTGGTGCGTTTGCACATCAGAAACCCTTTGTTTTAAGCGTTTTTTTCGTCTTTGGTCTTCATTGTCGGGAAGAGCAAAACGTCTCTGATGGCAGGTGAATCCGTCAGCAGCATCACCAGTCGGTCAATGCCGTAACCAATGCCACCCGTTGGCGGCATACCGATCTCCATGGCATGCAGGAAGTCTTCGTCGGTGTGGTTGGCTTCCTCATCACCTGCTGCTGCCAGCGCATCCTGTGCCTGGAAACGCTCTCTCTGGTCAATCGGATCGTTAAGCTCCGAGTATGCGTTGCACATCTCACGACCGTAAATATAAAGCTCAAAACGCTCAACCTTGGACGGATCCGAAGGCTTCTTTTTAGTGAGCGGTGAGATCTCCACCGGATGGTCCATGATGAACGTAGGCTGGATCATTTTCTCCTCACAGAAAGTCTCAAAGAAATTGTTTTCGATATCACCGACTTTATGATGCTCCTCATATTCCACATGATGCTCGTCCGCTAATTTTCTTGCCTCTGCAAGATCCTTAACCTCATCAAAATTGATTCCGGTTTCCTCTTTGATTGCCTCTGTCATAGTAAGACGGCGGAAGGGCTTGCCAAGGTCAATTTCTGTGCCCTGGTAAGTAATCGTTGTAGAACCGCAGACCTTCTCCGCAAGTGTCCGGAACATATCCTCGGTAAGGTCCATCATGCCATTGTAATCGGTATATGCCTGATACAACTCCATGAGGGTGAACTCCGGATTATGACGGGTATCCACACCCTCATTACGGAATACACGACCGATCTCAAATACACGCTCCAGACCGCCGATAATCAGTCTCTTAAGATAAAGCTCAAGTGAAATACGAAGCTTGACATCCTCATTCAGCGCATTGTAATGTGTCTCAAAGGGTCTTGCTGCGGCGCCGCCGGCATTCTCCACAAGCATCGGCGTCTCAACCTCCATAAATCCTCTTGCATCCAGGAAATTCCGGATTTCACGGATAATCTGGGATCTCTTGATAAAGACATCCTTGCTTTCCGGATTCATAATAAGATCCACATACCGCTGACGATATCTGGTATCCGTATCCTGGAGACCATGGAACTTCTCAGGCAGCGGATACAGGGACTTGGAGAGCAGCGTCACGGACTTGGCATGCACGGAAATCTCGCCCATCTTGGTCTTAAAGACAAACCCCTCAACACCGACGATATCTCCGAGATCCAGCTTCTTAAACTTCTTATAGGAATCCTCACCAAGATCATCTCTTGTCACATAGCACTGGATCTGACCATTTTTATCCTGCACATGCATAAAGGAAGCCTTGCCCATGACACGCTTGGACATAACACGTCCCGCAATGGAGACCGTCTGCCCCTCAAACGTCTCAAAATTGTCCTTGATCTCCTGCGAATGCTGTCTCTGGTCGTACTTCGTAATCTCAAAGGGGTTTTCTCCCGCTGCCTGCAGCTCAGTGAGCTTATCACGGCGAGCAAGGAGGATATGATTCATATCAACCGGCTGTGCGCCTGCCTGCTCCTTAGCATTATGATTTTCTGCCATTACTTGTCCTCCTCAGTATCGTTCACGTTGGAATACTTCACTGCCTCATCGATCCTAAAGTCAAGAGGTCCCTCTGCGGTTTCAACCGTAACGGTTTCACCGGCTCTATGATGGATCAGCGCCTGTCCGAGCGGAGACTCGTTGGAGATCTTACCCTCGAGAGAGTTTGCTTCAGACGATCCTACCAGATAGTACTCAACTTCCTCATCCGCATCGACATCATACAGCTTTACCTTATAGCCGATGTTGATTTCACCTTCCTCGCCTTCGTCAACGACCTCAGCGTTTTTAAGCAGTGCTTCCAGCTCGACGATCCTTTCCTCGATCTCTCTCTGCTTATCCTTGGCTGCATCGTACTCGGCATTTTCCGAGAGGTCACCCTGCTCTCTTGCTTCCTTGATCTCTGCAGCAATCTGCTTTCTCTGGTTTACCTTAAGATCCTCAAGCTCTGCCTCATATTTATTAAGACCTTCCCGTGTCAGTAAATTCTTTTTTCCTTCAGCCATATTACGTGATCCTTTCCTGTGGACAATCATTCTGTGGAAATTTATCAGCATAAACCACAATGCAGTATAAGACTACAATGTCGGCTTCCGGGATACCCGGGAGCCGTAATAAAATGCTTTTTCACACTGAGTTGTAATTTTAACTTCTCATAAAAGGTTTGTCAATAAAGGATTATTCCATGATATTCACTCTATAAGCCTCTATAAAGGATTATGCCGTTGTATTCACTCGTATAGGATTCTGCCATGACGCTTACTCGCCGATGATGGCAATCAGTTCCCGGAGCCGGTCAATACTCTCGACATGATTGATTTCATCTCTCAGCCTTGCGGAGTTTGGAAGACCTGTTGTATACCAGGACATATGCTTCCGCATCTCAAGGACAGCCATGTGCTCCCCCTTGTACCGTACCATGAGCTCTGCATGGCGCCGTATCACCTCGCGGATCTCCGGTACGGTCGGCTCCGGAAGCAGCTCTCCGGTCGTAAGGTAATGCGCCGTTCTGGAGATCAGCCAGGGATTCCCCTTGACGCCTCTCGCAAGAGCGATGCCGTCCACACCGGTTTCCGTAAGCATTCGCATTGCATCCTCCGGCGTAAAAATATCTCCGTTTCCAAAAACCGGGATTTTTACCGCTTCCTTTACCCTGCGAATGCAGTCCCAGTCGGCTTTTCCGCTGTAATACTGTTCTCTTGTCCTGCCATGCACGGTGATGGCGGATACCCCTGCAGCCTCTGCCATCTGCGCAAATTCCACGGCATTGGCAGTTTCCTTGGTGAATCCCTTGCGAAACTTGACTGTAACCGGTTTGCTGCAATGCGTTACCATAGTGCTCAGGATTTTATAAGCCTCCTCCGGACGCTGCATGAGGCTCGACCCCTCACCGTTACGGACAATTTTAGGCACCGGGCAGCCCATATTGACATCAATGATGTCAAAACGATCCTGCAAACGCCCTGCAATCTCGCCCATGATGTCCGGATCCGAGCCAAACAGCTGAACTGCAATGGGATGACCCTTGGCAGCTCCCTCATTGTCTCCAGTTTGCAGGAGTTCTTCCGTATTGCGATTATGATAGAGGATTGCCTTGGCGCTTACCATCTCCGTTACCGCAAGTGAAACGCCGAAATCCTCGCAAATCTCGCGGTACGCAAGATCTGTGACGCCCGCCATAGGTGCAAGCATGATGTTTCCCTTCAGCTCGAGATTTCCGATTTTTATCATTATCACTCTCCAAACAATGTATGATATGCCGTCTGCTCTGCATCCTCGTCATCCGGCGCAACCGGCATATCCCAGGAGCCGGTGGGCTTCACCTCTGCTTCCTCCTTGTGTTCAATCGCCTCGATTTCCTCCTTGCTTGCCCTGCGTACCTCGGCATGTCCCTCCGGATTTCTTGCTCCCGGCTCTCCCTCCTGACCGGAAACCGACAGATCCACTCCTGCCGGCACTGCACCGGAGCGGAATGCTTTCATCGCGGTATAGTACATCTCGAGCTTGCTGAAAAGCTCCTGATTTTTTTCCGAGAGCTCCTTTATCTTACGATCCGATGCTGCCTCGTCAAACAACGTATCCGTTCCATCCGTAACCGACTCCAGCACGAGCTTCCCCTGCCGGTTGAACTGCATAAGCAGGATCCCACCAATATCCTCTGTATAATCTACAGAAATCACCCGGAGCTTCTCCTTCACTTCCTTTGGGAGATTATCATATTCCGGATTAAGGTAAAACTTCTGTACATAGGCATTGGATGCACAAAGTACGGTATAGCCCTTCTCGATCTGAACTGCCATTACTCCTCCTTAAAAAAGCATGGTTTCGATGGGATACCATCTTGGCCATGCTTTCTACATCTTAAATTATCTTGCATCTTATATCTATTATCTTACAAGCAGCTTTGCAATATCGTACTGCGCCTCCGGGATATCCTTGGTCATCCTGAGTGCTTCCTGAATGTCATAATCCACAAACTCGCCGTGCTTATACGCTACCAGACGATTGGATTTGCCATCCTTCAGGAGCTGTGCGGCTCTTGCTCCCATGATAGAAGCGTAATAACGATCCTTACAGGTCGGAGAACCGCCACGCTGCATGTGTCCAAGGATTGTTGCTCTGGTCTCAATGCCCGTAGCGGCTTCAATCCTCTTTGCCATGGATGTGGAGTGTCCGATGCCCTCAGCGTTGATAATAATGTAATGCTTCTTGCCGCGTTTTCTGGAATCAATGATACGATTGATGATGGCCTGCTCATCTCCATCATATCTCTCCGGCAGGAGGATTTCCTCTGCGCCGTTGGCAACACCGCACCAGAGAGCAATGTATCCTGCTCTGCGTCCCATAACCTCGATAATAGAGCAACGTTCATGAGAGGTCGAGGTATCTCTGATCTTGTCAATGGCGCTCATTGCGGTGTTGATCGCGGTGTCAAAGCCGATGGTATAATCCGTACATGCAATATCCAGATCAATGGTACCAGGCACGCCGATCGTATTGATTCCCAGCTCGGAAAGCTTGCCTGCTCCGCGGAAGGAACCATCTCCTCCGATAATGACTATGCCATCAATGCCATGCTTCCGGCAGATCTCTGCGCCTCTTTTTTGTCCCTCGGGTGTCACAAACTCCTTACAACGTGCAGTATAGAGGATGGTACCGCCACGGCTGATGATATCGGAAACAGAAGTGGTATCCATATCCACGATTTCCTCTTCCAGCAATCCGGCATAGCCTCTCATAATACCCTTTACCTTAAGGCCCTCATGTATAGCCGTGCGAACTACGCTCCGGATCGCGGCATTCATGCCGGGAGCATCTCCACCGGAAGTTAATACACCAATTGTTTTCACAGCTTTTGCAGCCATAACAAATCCTCCATTCATCCAGTCATCCTGTCGGTTGGAATCAGGTTTTCCTGTCCATAGCATGGGATTAAGAAATATTTAAACTGAGCTTTCATTTTAGTCTATCTTTGCACTTTTTTCAATACCTCCCAGGTGACTTTGACATTTTCTTCACCAAGTTGTATCTTGAGCGCCTCCATAAGTTCATCACTGATACGGACCGCTTCATCCTGACGGACATGCTTTACGGCTTTTTCCTGGCGAAGATAGACCATTACTCTGCTGCTGCCGGGATGCTCAAATAAAACATTCTCCGCCTGCTGCCATTTTGCCTTATACGTTTCCATCGTGTCAAACTGAAGCCACAGATTCCTGGGCACATCCTCAAAAGGAGTAATGCTTTCCGCGATCAGCTTGGCATCTGCATCATCGCCCTGAGAAACTCTGCCGCGGATCAGGATCTTACCATCTGTAACAAGCGCAGCTCTTGCGTCCTGATAGATCCTTGGAAATACCAGCACTTCAATCGTCCCCACCAGATCCTCCAGCATGAGAAACGCCATCTGCTCGTTTTTCTTGGTGGTTTTGGTACGTACATCTGTAATAAGTCCGCCTACCGTTACTCTCTGCCCGTCCGGAAGCTTCACCTGAGCAGTATCCGGATCCAGCCGGAAATCCGCGGTTGACGCTGTGCAGTTCCGGTTCATGAGCTCCCGGTACTGATCCAGCGGATGGCCGGAGAGATATACGCCAAGCGCATCTCTCTCAAACTGCAGAAGCTCCTCCTTAGGATATTCCTTAAGCTTCGGCATCCGTATCTTAAATTCCTGTGCCTCGGCATTATCCTCTCCCAGAAGATCCGCAAGGGTCATCTGCCCTGCCATGGAGTCCTTCTTTTCCTTGACTTTGTTTTCCAGAATCGTCGGCAGGATGGCAAATTTCTCTCTCCGGTTTCCACTGAAAGCATCCAGTGCTCCGGAAAGGATAAAATACTCGATGGCGCGGCGGTTAATATTCCGCTCCGATACTCTTACCACAAAATCCTCAAGGTCCCGGTATCTGCCATGCAGCTCCCGTTCCCTGATGATCTGCTCTGCCGCCGTGCGGCCGACACCCTTAACCGCAGAGAGACCGTAGCGTATCGCACCGTTGGAAACGGAAAACCCGACTTCTGCTTCATTCACATCCGGAGCAAGGATTGGGATTCCCATTTCCCGCACGTCCTCAATGTACTCTGCTGTCTTACTAATGTTGTCCATAAAGGAGGTCATTAGAGCCGCAAAAAACTCTGCCGGGTAATAGTACTTAAGATACGCCGTCTGATACGCCACAACTGCGTAGCAAGCCGCATGGGACTTGTTAAACGCATATTTTGCAAAGTCAATCATCTCATCATAGATATGATTGGCGGTTGCCTCGGAAATTCCCCTGGCAATGCATCCCGGGATCTGCTCCTCCGGATTTCCATAGACAAAGTTCTGGCGCTCCTTTTCCATGACTGCCGTTTTCTTTTTAGACATGGCACGGCGCACAAGATCGGATCTGCCCATGGAATAGCCTGCAAGATCCCGCACAATCTGCATGACCTGCTCCTGGTACACAATACAGCCATAGGTTGGCTTCAGGATCGGCTCCATCTCAGGGCAGTCATAGCTTACACGCTCCGGATGGCGTTTCCCGTCTATGTACTTTGGAATAAAGTCCATAGGGCCCGGTCGGTAAAGGGCAACGCCGGCAATGATGTCCTCAAGACAGGTAGGCTTCAGGTTTTTCATAAAGCTTGTCATGCCACCGGATTCTAACTGGAAAATGCCTGCAGTGTCTCCCTGGGAAATCATGTCATAGATATTTTTATCATCATAATTCAACGTCGCAGGATCCAATGTAACCCCGTAATTTTTCATTGCCGAACGACAGGCATCCTTTATAACGGTCAGTGTCCGGAGTCCCAGAAAATCCATCTTAAGGAGCCCGAGCTCCTCAATCGTTGTCATAGTAAACTGGGTGGTGATCGAACCATCCGAGGAGCGCGACAAGGGGACAAATTCCTCCACCGGTTTGGAGGAAATCACGACTCCCGCCGCATGCATGGAAGCATGTCTTGGCAGTCCCTCAAGGCGCTTGGACATGGTAATGATCCGGTGCGCATCCTCGTCATTGTCATACATCTTTTTAAGCTCCGGGCTCGTCTCCAGCGCCCTGTCCAGCGTTATGTTCAGTTCATTAGGCACAAGCTTTGCGAGCGTATCGCATTTGGCATACGGTACGTCCAGTACACGTCCGACATCCCGGATGACACCCTTTGCCGCAAGGGTTCCAAAGGTCACGATCTGCGAAACACAGTCCTTGCCGTATTTCCGGGTCACATAATCGATGACCTCCTGTCTCCGCTCATACTCAAAGTCCACGTCAATATCCGGCATGGTAACACGCTCCGGGTTAAGGAAACGTTCAAAGATCAACTGATACCGCATCGGGTCGATATCCGTGATACCGATGCAGTAGGCTACAATGGAGCCTGCCGCCGAGCCTCTGCCTGGACCGACCGCAATATCATGGGTTTTGGCATAATGGATATAGTCCCAGACAATCAGGAAATAATCGACAAAGCCCATGGAGCTGATCGTGTGGATTTCGTACTCCAGTCTCTCTCGATACTTCTCTCCCTCGCTTCCATAGCGCTCCTTCAGTCCCTGGTTACAAAGCTCCTCAAGGTATGAAAGTGAGGTATATCCCTCCGGCACCTCATATTTAGGCAGATGATAGTGTCCAAACTCGATTTCAACATTACAGCGTTCCGCGATTTTATGGGTATTGTCCAGCGCCTCCTCTGCATACGGAAATAGAGCCCGCATCTCCTCCTCGGACTTGATATAAAACTGCCCTCCGGGATACCGCATCCGGTCCTCATCGGCAACCTTTTTCCCTGTCTGCAGACACAGCAGTATGTCATGCGCCTCGGCATCTTCTTTATAGGTATAATGTATATCGTTTGTGGCGACGAGGGGGATTCCAGTCTCCTCGTGCAGCCTGAGCATCCCTGCATTCACCTTTTTCTGCTCCGGATATCCATGATCCTGAAGCTCAAGATAAAAATGCTCCGGTCCAAAAATCTCCTGATAACGCAGTGCCGCCTTTTTGGCTTCATCATACAGCCCTCTCGTAAGGTTTCTGGAAACCTCGCCCGCAAGACAGGCAGAGAGCGCAATAATCCCCTCATGGTACTGCCGGAGCAGGTCAAAGTCCACCCTTGGCTTATAATAAAAACCCTCCACAAAGCCCTTGGATACAATTTTCATCAGGTTCTGATATCCGGTATTATTCTCTGCCAGTAGTACAAGGTGATAGTATCGGTCCTCTCCCTTGCTTGTTTCCCTGTCAAAGCGTGAGCCGGGTGTGAGATAAATTTCACACCCGAGGATCGGGCGAATCCCCTGTTTTCTGGCTTCCTTGTAAAAATCAATGACGCCATACATAACGCCGTGATCTGTGATGGCAAGCGAATCCATCCCCAGCTCCTTGACTCTGGCGATCATCTCCGGGATCTTACCGGAGCCATCCAGCAGGCTGAAGCTGGTATGCGTATGCAAATGTGTAAAACTCATGTTCGGTTCTTCCCTATAAAAAATGGCGTCTGATTGCTCAGGCGCCTTCTGTTGTACATACAGTAAGGATCATAGATCCTCTCTCACTCTTATGCGGATTTCACTTTCCGGTGATTCCTCTTCCATGCAAAATTATGCAAAATACCTTTATGTAAATCCTTATTATGCAGATTCCTCAATGGTTCCTGCAAGATAGCCGGTAATGGCAGAGAGAGCCTCATCCTCATCATTACCATCGGCAGAAACATTAAGCTCCACTCCGTTGTTAAGTCCAAGAGCCATCATGCCCATAATGGACTTGGCATTAACCTTTCTTGTGCCAGATGCCATATAAATCCTGGAATTATATCTGCTTGCAATCTGCACAAGCATGGCAACCGGATGATCCTCCTGCTTTTTAGGCAGATTGACTGTAACATTTGTGTCCTTCATAACTTACGCCCTCCAATATCGTTCAGCCTGATAAAACTAGTTGAAACGTAAAGTAAAATGTAAAGTAAATTACTCCTCTGCGGTCTTGCTTCTAAGCTCCGCAGCAAGCCTGGCAAGCTTTCGCATCCTGTGATTGGCACCGCTTTTACCGATCGGGCTTTCGAGCCCTGCCGCTAGCTCCTCCAGGGAAGCGCCCGGATTACGGAGTCTTGCCTCCGCAATTTCCCTGAGACCGGGTTCCAGATTTTTGAACCCGAGCTTCTCCTGTATAAGCCTGATGTCCTCCGTCTGCCGGATGCTGGCACGCACGGTTCTGTTAATGTTGGCTGTTTCAAAATTAACCCGGCGATTTACGTTTTCACTGACTTCCTTCAGGATACGTACATTCTCAAAATCCATCAGCGCGCTGTGGGCACCTACAATGTTCAGTACATCTGAGATTTCAGACGCATCTTTAAGATAAACGATCGGGTGCTTGCCGCGTTCCGTTGTCTTAGGATGCAGACCGAAGGACTGAAGCCCGGCCATAATCTTCCCCACATCGTCCTGATTCTGACAGATAAACTCAAGATGATAATCCTTGTTGGGATCTGTTACAGAACCAGCTTCCAGAAATTTATCTCTCAGATATTTTCTAATATACGATTGTTCATTATCGACGCTTGTAATCTTATATTCTTTTCCGGTAACTGTAAAGTCCTTTTTAACAAGTTCGTCCTTCACTTTTCTGGAAAACGACATTTCAATCCTCTTTGTCTCACAATCGGATGCAGAAGTTCCTACACCTGTGCTGCTTTGCATGTATTATCCACGGCATATTTCACTCCGGAAAATATTGCTGATCAAGGTGGGCTTACTATATACACATGCCGGTTTACTTCTGCGATCATTTTTCAATATCTCTGTGATCAATGCGGAGACCATAGTCCGCGGTTTTTTTAAGCTCCTGAAAGAGCATCTCCGCGATGGTTACGCTGCGGTGATGACCTCCCGTACATCCGATCCCGATCACAAGCTGGTTTTTACCCTCCGAGATATAGTGCGGAATCAGGAAGCGAATCAGATCCAGGAGCTTAACCATAAATTCCGCTGCTACACCATCCTGACATACATATTTCTGCACCGGCTCCTCGAGTCCCGTATGATGCTTAAGCTCCGGTACATAATAAGGATTAGGCAGAAACCGGACATCAAATAAAAGGTCCGCATCCTCCGGAATCCCATATTTATAACCGAAGGACAGGATCGTCACCTGCAGGTTTTCATACTCGGCATTTTTTAAAAAGATATCCTGAAGCTGTGCTCTCAGCTCCTTGGTAAGGAGGTGCGACGTATCAATAATATAATCCGCCCGCTCCTTAAGCCATGACAGCACCGTACGCTCCTCCCGGATCCCGGTCTCGACTCTGCCATCCTTGGACAGCGGGTGGGCGCGTCTTGTCTCCTTAAACCGTTTCAGAAGCACATCATCCGCGGCATCCAGAAATAAAATCTCATATTCCACTCTGCCCTTGATGTCCCAGTCATCAAAAACCTCCTTGAGCATCGGAAGGTCCTTGCCGGAACGGATATCCACACCGAGCGCCGCTTTGCTGATCTCCGCATTTCCATCCGTAAGCAGCTCCGCAAACTTGCCGATCAGCGGGATTGGCAGATTGTCCACGCAGTAATATCCCATATCCTCAAGGGATTTCAGTGCAACCGTCTTACCGGCACCACTCATCCCTGTTACGATCAAAAGCTTCCCCACATCTTCACCTCCGGCGTAAGCTCCACGCCTGTATGCTCCAGAACCTTGGTACGGACCTTCTGTATCAGAGCATAGATATCGGAAGCCGTCGCGCTGCCTTCATTCACAATAAATCCGCAGTGCTTCTCCGATACCGCCGCACCGTTGTGCCGGTATCCCCGGAGCCCGCTCTCCTCAATCAGCTGCCCGGCAAAATGCCCCTCCGGCCGCTTAAAGGTGGAGCCCGCAGAAGCCTTATCCAGCGGCTGCTTCTCGGCACGCCTCCGCTGATACTCCTGCATCTCCTTTAAAATCTCCTCCGGGTCGCCTTTCCGGAGACGGAAGACCGCTGACAGCACAATCAGGCCCGACTCCGGGATGATGGAATGCCGGTATCCAAGCTCCAGCGCCTCCAGCGGAAGCGTTTTAACCTGTCCCTCCCGTGTGATCACTTCGCAGCTCTCCAGCACATCCCGCATCTCCGTACCGTACGCGCCGGCATTCATCGTAACCGCGCCGCCTACCGTGCCGGGGATCCCGCGCAGCGCCTCCATCCCCGCGAGTCCATGCTCGTAGGCATAGAGCGCTGTCCTCGAGAGAAGTGTCCCCGCCATTGCCTGGATGCGAATGCTTCCGTCTCTGCGGTCGTCGAGCAGCTCCAGTCCGTCAAGTCCCGACCGGAGCTCGATGACCACCCCCGGAACTCCTTCATCCGACACCAGCAGATTGGTGCCATTGCCGAGGATCCGGTAGGGAAGTTTCTCTTTATATAAAAAAACAATCAGTTTTTTAAGTTCATCTGCGTCCTCCGGAATCACATAAGCACTGGCAGGTCCTCCCACCCGGAAGCTTGTGTGATTTTTAAGAGGTTCGTTTTTCAGTACCTTCATGAGAAGTTAATCCTTGTATATTGATTTCCGGCTCAGTTGTCATATTTGCCGTTCATATTGGCCGTGACCCGGTCATACAGCACCTGTGCCGCGTTATAGCCCATTTTCTTGGCACGGTTGTTGACAGCAGCGCATTCCACGATAACCGCCACATTTCTACCCGGACGGATCGGGATTTCATAGCTTATAATCTTATTGCCAAGCAGCTCCGTATAATTATCCTTCAGTCCCAGACGGTCATACTCTTTATCCTTGGACCACTCCGCAAGCTTGATCACCATGTCGATATTCTGCGAGTCCTTGATGCACTCTACACCGAACATCTGGCGAATGTCAATGATCCCGATGCCCCGAAGCTCAATGAAGTTACGGGTAATATCCGGAGCAGAACCCACTAGGATGTCATCTGAAATCTTGCGGAGCTCCACAACATCGTCGGAAACAAGACGATGTCCTCTCTTTATAAGCTCAAGTGCCGCCTCTGACTTGCCGATGCCGGAGTCGCCCATGATCAGCACACCTTCTCCGTAAACATCCACCAGCACGCCGTGGACTGTAACCATCGGCGCCATCTTTTCCTTAAGCCAGCGGATGATTTCTCCTTCCAGCTCTGTCGTCGGTCTGTGAGAGGACAGCAGCGGAATCCCGGCCTCCTTGCATGCCGTTACCATACAGCTGTCCGGCTCGATGTCTCTTGCATAAATGATGCAGGGGATCGGATACTTGGTAATTTCCGCGTATCTCGCTCTCCGGTGCGGCCGGTCCATCGTCATAAGATACGCCGTTTCCACATTTCCGATAATCTGCACACGTTCCGAGTCAAACTGATCAAAAAAACCGGTGAGCTGTAGTGCCGGGCGGTTCACATCCGGGATGGTCATATATTTATGATCCGTATCAATTTCCGGTGTCAGATTTCTGAGATTCTCTTTTTTGATCAGCTCCGAAACACTGACCTTATCTGCATGCGTCATATCATTCCTCCAGGTTTTTATGATTTTTCACAATTTCCGATACAAAGCTCCATCGCCGTAGTACACGACGGACAGGTTTATTAAATAGTATATTTGCTGGAGGCGGAAATTGCAACGTCTTCTCCTCCATGCTATAATGCAGACAGTCTCTAAACGTGGTCTCGTTTTAAAAACGATGCCGGAGGAGTGCATTATGACAAAGGATTCACCCATCGGAGTCTTTGATTCCGGGGTCGGCGGCATCAGCGTCCTGCGGGTCATGCAGGAAACCATGCCCCATGAAAATTTTATATATTATGGTGACAGCGGCAATGCGCCATACGGCGAAAAAACGCCGGATCACATTCGCCGTCTCTCGGAAAATGTGATCCGTTTCCTGTTTCATAAGGAGGTAAAGGCTGTGGTTATCGCCTGTAATACAGCGACCTCTGCCGCTGCTGACTACCTCCGCGCAAAATACCCTGACCGGATTATCCTCGGTATGGAGCCAGCCGTAAAGCCGGCAGTACTGAAGTCTGGGAAACGCCATCCTGCGGTGCTGGTCATGGCGACTTCCTCCACTCTGCACGGAGAAAGGATGAAGCATCTGGTTTCTCTGCACGGGGAGGATGGAGATATTTATCCACTTGCGGCTCCGGGGATTGTGCGGCTTGTGGAGGCCGGCAAAAAGGACAGCCCGGAAATGCTGGAGTACTTATCTGAGATCCTCTCTCCCTACAGGAAGCATGCGGACGGATCGATCGGGACGCACATTGACAGTCTGGTACTGGGATGCACCCACTTTCCCTTTGTGGAAGAGCATATCAAGGAGGTGCTGGGATATCCTGTGGAGGTGTACAACGGAGCATACGGAACAGCGCGGGAGGCACTCCGCAGGCTCACGGAAGCCGGGCTTTTAAGTGACAGAGCAGCTCCCGGAGACGTCAAGCTGTATTCAAGCAGTACGGCTCCGGACCCGACCGCGCTTGAGCGCATGCTGCTTCTTTCATAAGATATACCTGCACTTTACCATTGCATATCCTTCATTTTTATGGTAGGATATGTAAGTCTATGATTATATCATGTGTGTAAGGTGGTGAATATTTATGAAAACCGCACTGGTTATTATATTTGTAATCATTGGAGTTGCTCTTTCCGCGATTATCCTGATGCAGGAGGGTAAGAGCCAGGGCCTTGGCGCCATTTCCGGCATGGCCGATACCTACTGGTCCAAGAACCGGTCCCGCTCCATGGAGGGAAATCTTGAGAAATTTACGAAGTTTGCTGCAGCAGCATTTTTTGTAGTTGCTCTTGTACTGGATGTGATCTGGTAATTTCGTCTGGTAAAATTTCCCGGATTTCATAATGATG
Source organism: Oribacterium sp. HCP28S3_H8 (assembly GCF_052064775.1). Taxonomy (NCBI): domain Bacteria; kingdom Bacillati; phylum Bacillota; class Clostridia; order Lachnospirales; family Lachnospiraceae; genus Oribacterium; species Oribacterium sp. HCP28S3_H8. The sequence goes on from NZ_JBQHUZ010000005.1 coordinate 27,062, forward strand.
TCAAAAAGCCTGCATACGAGTTTGTATGCAGGCTTTTTTTTAGGATTTCCACCGGAAAGTAAAAGGAATCTATGCAGCAGGAACAAAAAGAAAAGCTTAAAAAGCTCGTACTCGAGCTAATAAATGATAAAATCTATGTCCCCATGAAGACCAAAGAAATGGCAAGCCTCATCGGGATCCCCAAGGCGGAGCGCTCCACCTTGCAGGAAATACTGGATACGCTGGTAAGTGAGGGACAGATTGGCGTTTCGGTCAAGGGCCGCTACGGTAAAAAAGAGAGCTTTACAACCGTAGGGATCTTTCACGCGAACCTTCGGGGCTTTGGCTTTGTAACGATAGAAGGCCGGGATCAGGACGTCTTTATCCCGGCTGAGAACACAGCTCGCGCGCTGGATGGTGACAAGGTCCGGATCCTGATCACTAAGGAGGCCTCCGGACAATCCGCAGAAGGCAGAGTGACCCAGATCCTGGAGCATGCCAATAAGGAACTTGTCGGGATCTATCGTAAAAATAAAAATTTCGGCTTTGTCGAGCCGGATAATCAGAAAATTCTCACGGATATCTTTATCCCCCAGGGGAAGGATATGCGTGCTGTCAATGGACATAAGGTGATGGTCAGAATCGTAAATTATGGAGATGCCCATCATAAACCGGAGGGTATCATCACTGAGATCCTTGGTCACATCACGGATCCGGGTGTGGATATCCTCTCGATCATCCGCGCCTACGGTCTGCCGGAAACATTCCCGAAGGATATCATGGAGGCAGCCGCTTCCATCCCGGAAACGGTTCCGGCAGAGGCAATTGCCAGAAGATCCGCCCATGATTTCCGAAATCTCACGACCGTCACCATAGACGGTGAGGATGCCAAGGATCTGGATGACGCCATCAGCCTGGAGAAGGATCTGAAGACCGGATTTTACAGGCTGTATGTGCATATCGCGGATGTCTCGGAATATGTTAAGGAGCACACGCTGCTTGATCAGGAGGCTCTGAACCGGGGCACCTCCGTCTATCTTGTAGACCGTGTGATCCCGATGCTGCCGAGAGCCCTGTCCAACGGGATCTGCTCGCTCAATGAAGGCGAGGACCGGCTGACACTCTCCTGCATTATGGATATTGATCCTCAGGGCACCATTGTCGGTCACGAAATCTGCGAGAGCGTCATCCGCTCGGATAAGCGCATGAGCTACTCCGGCGTGCATGCGGTCTTGAATGACACAGAATTAAATAATGGCGAGGATAAGACGTCCTATCTTCCTTTCCGGGACCTTCTTTTCCGGATGAGGGAGCTTGCGGAGCTTCTCAGAAAAAAGCGGTACGCAAGAGGAGGTATTGACTTTGATTTTCCGGAGTCCAAAATCGAGCTGGACGAACGCGGACATGTTGTCAAGATTTATCCCTACAGCCGCAATGAGTCCAACATGCTGATCGAGGATTTTATGCTGGCAGCCAATGAAACGGTTGCCGAGGATTATTTCTGGCAGCAGCTTCCGTTTTTATACCGGGTGCATGAAAAGCCGGATCCTGAGAAATTACGGCAGCTGGAGCTCATGGTGGAGAACTTTGGGCATGTCATCCATCATAAGGGAGACGAGGTGCATCCCAAGGAAATCCAGAAGCTTCTGGATTCCATCGTGGGTACACCGGAAGAAGCCGTCATTCAGACCATGACGCTGAGATCCATGAAGCAGGCACGGTACTCTACGGAAAACAGCGGGCATTTCGGTCTTGCCGCAAAATACTATACGCACTTTACTTCCCCGATCCGACGGTATCCGGATCTGCAGATCCACAGGATCATAAAGGAGAATCTCCGGGGCGGGCTCCGTCCGCGGCGGATCGAGCATTACCGGGAGCTGCTTCCGGGTGTTGCGGACCGCTCCTCCACTCTGGAGCGCCGTGCCGATGAAGCAGAGAGGGAAACCAATAAATTAAAGAAATGCGAATACATCCAGCATCATATCGGCGAGGAATTTACCGGAATCATCTCGGGAATTACAAATTACGGCATCTATGTCGAGCTTCCCAATACGGTGGAAGGCATGGTGGCTCTCCGATTGATGGATTCGGATTTCTATACATTCCATCCGGATAAATATGAGCTTGTGGGAGAACGTACCGGAAAGGTCTATCGCCTGGGAGATACCGTCCGGATTTCCGTGATGAATGCAGACCGCCTGACACGTACCATTGACTTTATGCTGGTTCCGGACTGGAAGCAGGATTTAACTTGATATACGGAGGTAACCAAGATGGCTGAGGAAGGGATCAAACTGATTGCCAATAACAAAAAAGCCTACCATGATTATTTTGTGGATCAGACCTATGAATGCGGCATCGAGCTTGCCGGCACAGAGGTAAAGTCTCTGCGCCTTGGACAGTGCTCCATAAAAGAGGCCTGGTGCCAGATCAAAAACGGTCAGGTGTATATCTATGGCATGCATATCAATCCTTATGAAAAAGGCAATATTTTTAACCGGGATGCGCTCCGCGACCGGAAGCTCTTACTGCATCGGGTGGAAATCAATAAAATCGCCGGCAAAATGCAGGAACCGGGGATCGCGCTCATTCCCCTCAGAGTCTATTTTAAACGCAGTCTCGTCAAGGTGGAAATCGGTCTCTGCCGGGGCAAAAAGCTGTATGATAAACGAGATGATATGAAAAAGAAAGCGATCCGGAGAGATCTGGAAAAAGAATTTAAAAAGACCAATATCCGCGTCTGAGACGCGCAGGATAACATAATAAAAAATGAAGCGGGGCTATTGCGAGAGCACTTTTAGTGCCAGCGATAGTCCCGCTTCTATATTGGCTGTTTCACCTATATTTGTTCCGCCTGCATTTACATCATATCGGACAATGCAGTGTCAAAATTCTATCCTGATCAGGAGCGAAGCTTGATATCGAGTTGCTCAAGACCATTCAGGATCTTCTTAACGGTTCCGTTAATCTCATCCTCTGTCAAGGTATGATCCTGTGCACGAAGTGTAACTGTATATGCCATGGACTTAAAGCCAGCGAGCACCTGTGCTCCCACATAAACATCAAACAGCTTGACACTCTCAAGAAGCTTCCCGGACCGCTGCACCAGCATATCCTCAATCTCTCCAGCTGTCACTGACATCGGCACCAGCATAGAGAAGTCACGGGAAACTGCCGGGAACTTGGCAAGCGGAGTATACTTAATGTTGTCGTTTACATACGGATAAACCGAAGGCATGTCAACAACAGCAACATACGCCTTCTCTCCAATGCCGTAATTATCCAGGACATCCGGATGAACCTCGCCGAGATAACCAATCACCTTGCCGTCATAAAGGATATTTGCCTTCCGGCCCGGATGCAAAAATGGCTTGTTGCATGCTGCATCATAGTGGAATCTGCCCTTCAGTCCGAGCTGGTTCAGGATCACCTCCACATCGCCCTTCATACTAAAGAAATCGCTCTCCCCGATTGCTCCGAGCGTAAGCTGCATCCGTTCATCCGGAAGCTCTGTAAGCGGCAGTGCCTTGGGCAGGTAAATATTGGCCATCTCGTAGAGCTTCGCGACTTTGTTTCGACGGTTGTAGTTTGTACTGAGAGATGTCAGCATTCCATTCATAGAGGAAGTACGCATCACGGAGAAATCCTCTCCCAGCGGATTGGAAATTGTAATGTATTGCTTCTCCAGTGCATCGTCAGCAAATTTCAGCTTGTCATACACCTTGGGCGACTCAAAGGAATACATAAAGGCCTGAGAGTACCCGAGTGCCTGTGCGTAATGACGCACGCGTTCATTCACAAGCAGATCCGGTGCGAGTCCGCCGACATTGTCGGTATTGGCAGGCAGTGTCATCGGAATGTTTGCATAGCCATAGAATCTCGCAACCTCCTCTGCAATGTCACACATCCTGTGGATGTCCTGACGGAAGGTCGGCGCTGTTACCGTAAGCTCATCTCCGTTAACCTCTGTAGAAAGCTCTACCCTTTCAAGATATGCCTTAATCTCCTCCGGAGTAAACTCTGTACCCAGCAGATTGTTGATCTCGGTTGCAGTGCACTTAACCACGGACGGTTCCCGCTTTACCGGATAGACGTCGATCATGCCACCTACAACTTCACCGGCATGAAGCTGCTCAATCAGTGCGCATGCCCGGTTAATCGCTGCTTCCGCAAGATTCGGATCGAGACCCTTTTCAAAATATGCCGACGCATCCGTACGGTCACCCACCTTACGGGCGCTCAGGCGAATGTTGGTGCCGTCAAAGGTTGCCGCTTCAAACACCATGGTCCTGACATCATCCGTAATCTTGGAGTTCTGTCCGCCCATGATACCGGCAATACCGATGGGTCCCTCGGCATCATTAATCATCAGTACCGTATGGTCAAGCTTCCGTACCTGCTGATCCAGCGTTTCAAAACTGTCTCCATCCTCGGCACACTTTACAATGATCTTATGTCCACGGATCAGGTCATAGTCATAGCTGTGCATCGGCTGACCATACTCCAGCATCACATAATTTGTAATATCAACAATATTATTAATCGGACGGATACCGGCAGAGGCGAGACGGATCTGCATCCATTTCGGAGACGGCGCCAAATGGATGTTCTTTACCATACGTGCGGTATAACGCGGGCAGAGCTCCGGATCCAGTACCGAAACGTCCAGATAGTCATGGATGTCCTCACCATTACCGGATTTTTCCTCTCTCGGCATATGGAAGGTCTTGCCAAAGGTTGCCGCTGCTTCTCTCGCAATGCCCAGTACACTGTAGCAGTCTACACGATTGGATGTGATCTCATACTCATGGATCGCATCATTAAGCCCGAGCAGAGCAGGCGCATCCTGTCCGACAGCTGTCCCCTCCGGAAAAATATACAGTCCCGATTCCGGCGCCTCCGGATAGAACTCTCTGGAGGAACCGAGCTCCTCAATCGAGCACATCATACCATTGGACGGAACCCCGCGCAGTGCACCGGCATGGATCGTAATGCCATCCTCCGGCAGTGGTCCACCATCATGTCCTCCGGCAACCTTACCGCCATCCAGTACAACCGGCACCACATCTCCAACCTTCATGTTGCTTGCACCGGTCACAATCTGTATCGGAGCCTCCTTACCGATATCCACCTGACAGATCACAAGATGATTTGCATCCGGATGCGGTTCAATTGACTTGATCTTGCCGGTGACGATCTTATCCAGGTTTTTGTTTAAAATTGTGCAGGTCTCTACCTTGGTTCCGCTCAGCGTCATGGCGTCTGTCCACTCCTTGGGAGTGCAGTCAAGCTCCGGCACATACTCCTTGATCCAGTTCATTGATGTATTCATAATAAAGTTTCCCCTCTCTTATCCGATCAGAACTGCTCCAGGAAACGGGTGTCGTTTTCATAAAGCAGACGCATGTCGTCAATTTCATACTTAAGAAGCGCGATTCTCTCAAGACCTACCCCAAAGGCAAAACCGCTGTACTGCTTCGGATCAATACCACACATCTCAAGCACATGGGGATGTACCATACCGCATCCCAGGATCTCGATCCAGCCCTCACCCTTGCAGAACCGGCAGCCCTTACCGCCGCACTTAAAGCAGCTTACATCCACTTCTGCAGAAGGCTCCGTAAACGGGAAATGATGCGGGCGCAGCTTCGTCTTGGTTTCCGGTCCAAACAGCTCCTTGGCAAATTTATCAAGCGTACCTTTTAAATCTGCAAATGTAACATGCTTGTCTATCACAAGTCCCTCAATCTGATGGAAGGACGGTGAATGCGTCGCATCCACAGCATCCGAACGGAATACACGTCCCGGACAAATCATACGGATTGGAAGCTTGCCCTGCTCCATGACTCTCGCCTGCACAGAAGAGGTCTGGGTTCTCAGGAGGATGCTGTCATTAATATAGAAGGTATCCTGCTCATCTCTCGCCGGATGTCCCTTGGGAATGTTTAGCTTCTCAAAGTTGTATTCATCATACTCAACCTCCGGACCTTCCACGACCTCATATCCCATACCGACAAAGATTCGCTCGACTTCTTCCAGCGCGCGGGTATTGGGATGCGCATGCCCATACTGCATCTTTTTGGCAGGAAGTGTCACATCAATCGTTTCGGCAGCCATCTTGGCTTCTCTTGCCTTTGCCTCCAGCTCCGCCATATGTGTCTCGATTGCGCTCTCCACCTCTGCACGTACAGTATTGACCATCTGTCCGAATTTCGGTTTCTCTTCAGGTGAAAGGTCCTTCATAGATTTGAGAAGCGCGGTAATTTCACCTTTCTTTCCAAGAAATTTGACTCTTAAATCATTAAGCGTCCTGGCATCCTGTGCTTTCTGAATGCTTTCCTCGGCAAGCTGCCGAAGCTCCTGCAACTTTTCACTGTTTACCATAATCCATCTCCTTACGTCGCTCCTGCCAGGGTCGCAGAATCGAAACATATATTTTTACTGTCAACAAAAAGTCCCTGCAAGTCCTAAGACTCACAGGGACGAATCATCGCGGTACCACCCTTGTTCCTGTATCACAAAGGATACAGACACTCTTCGGCTTAACGCGCTCGGACGTTCCGGACTACTGCCTAAAATCAACATTAACAATCGAACTATGGTTCATCCGGACAACTCCAGTGGGAAAATTCGTATCAGAGATTTCTCAAACCGCTCTCAGCGCCTCACGGTTTTTCTCTCCCGGGAAATACATCTGACCTACTGTACACCTTCATCGTCTTTTTAATTCATTATGATTATATGCGGTTTATACCAGGTCTTATATGCAAGTTAGATCCTATGTATTTGAAAATCCAACGCATTCACTTGATCTTATATATAAACTGCTATCAAGCTTATTACTTCATGCACGGAAAGTCAAGTGCTCTTTCGGTCTATGCTTGACAAATGTCGGTTAGGCAATTTTTAACCCTGAATTTACTTCTGATCCGTCTAAAGCTCGATTTCCTTCCAGTATAGCGGACCGCTCACGACTCCCTGCCCAAGGGCACGGCTGTTTAACGCAGGTTTCCCGCTGAACTCCCGGGTGAGGACATTCACATGACGGAAGCCGCAGGCTTTGATTTCATGGAGGGAGAAATCAAAGCCACCATCCAGCTTTTCCATCTGATGCGCATCCGAGCTAAGCAGAACTTCGCCGCCCATTTCCGAGAGCGCCTTTAGAAGCTCTGTCCTTGGATACGGCTCCCGCTTTCTACCACGATTGACAGCGCCTAAATTAATTTCAAATGGGATGCCATAAGCAACAAGACTTTGCATGGCATCCATGGCAGGCTGCAGATATCTCCCGGAGCGTTCATCCAGGAAATGTCCTCCCTCCTCCGGACTCAGATCATTAAAGCGTGTGATCAGATCAAAATGGCCGATAAACGTAGGTTTAAGCCGCTTCGCCACCTCTGCCTCAAAACGGTAATAATCCTGCGACATGGCATAGTAGTCCCCATCATAGTATCGTTCACAGCCGGACTTTAAGACATCAGGCGATGCATCCACGCAGATGATCTGATCTCCATTGATTCCGTCTTCACAGATTTCGTCAAGTCCAAAGGTCCGGTTCCAGATTTCACTCCCCGGGATCGGGATAAAGTGGGTCGATCCGATCGCATACTCTACCGCAGGGGCGCACTCCGCACCGGTAACATTGTCAAGCTCCACCCCTCTCAGAATTTCAAGGCGTCCCTGGTATTTGTCCTGCAGCCTGCAGATTTCCGCCTCATATTGAGGAAAGTCCATCGAAACGCCCGGATCCATGTGTCCGGAAAATCCAAGATGCCGGAAGCCCTTGCGAAGTGCCATCTCAACAACCTGCTCCGGCGTATCTCTGCCATCACAGAAGGATGTATGCGTGTGATAATTCCCTTTAATTGTCATGACACCTCCGCCTTAAGAGCTTTGCAGATCCTCTGATAGTGAAGAAACGCATGCTGCTGATTCATTTCGGTGATTTCCTGAATCGTTGCAAGCTTTACATCAATTGCTTCCGACTTCTGCAGCGTGACATCCTTAAGCGTAAAAGGAAAACGGAAATGATAAATATCCACGAAATAATTGTCGCCTCTTGCGAGATCCTCGTTGACATAGCTGTATACCGGTGCCTGATGCATCCCGGATATGTCAAGTCCGGTCTCCTCGGAAACTTCCCTGACAACCGCCGTAAAGGAATCCTCTCCGGCATCGGCGCCTCCGCCGGGGATTTCCCAGGAACCGGCAGCCCACTTTTTATCAAGCGCTCTCCTGGTCACAAGGATCCTCCCGGCAGCATCCTCGAGGATTGCGAGTACATAAAGCATATACTCGCCCTTTTTCAGAAAATACTGTTTCCTCGGAACAGTCCGACCGGTACGCTTCCGGTTGGCATCATAAACATCAATCATTTCCGGCCAGGTTTTTACAAGTGATGCATCAAAGCAGCTGTCCGTGCCGCGGTGACAGGCAGGTCCATCCTTCCGCACCAAAGCAAGGATCGCGTCACAGTCACAGTCCGCCTCCATCCTGACAATATGCTGGTAATTTCCCGATGTTTCGCCCTTAAGCCAGAGCTCCTTACGCGAACGTGACCAGAAACATGTAAGTCCCTTCTCCAGCGTAATGGCAAGCGACTCGCGGTTCATATACGCAAGCGTCAGTACCCGCTTCGTCTCATAATCCTGCACGATACACGGTACCAGACCCTTGTCGTCAAAACGGATTCTGGCAATGTCAAAAGCTTCTTCCATAAGTATACTCCCCTTACTTTCCTCATTCCATCCTAATTAAGCTGTTACAGTATACCGCAAATCACAGGAAATATATTGCGTATATCATGTATTTTGTCAGATACGCACCGGAATCCCCTCATCCATGAGACGAGCCTTAAGATCCTGGATCCGGACCTCACCGAAATGGAAAATACTTGCGGCAAGACCTGCAGAAATCTCCGGTACCTCCCGGAACAGTGTCACAAAATCCTCTATGGAGCCAGCACCTCCGGAGGCAATGACCGGAACCTTGACAATGGCATTCACAGCCTTGAGCATCTCAAGGTCAAAGCCCTGCTTTACACCATCCGTATCAATGGAATTAAGCACCACCTCTCCGGCTCCATGCATAACACCATCGCGGATCCAGTCGAGTGCGTCGATGCCGGTGTCGATTCGTCCGCCATTACGGAAAACATGATAAGCTCCATCGACCCGCTTTGCATCCACCGAGAGTACCACGCACTGATTTCCATACTTCTCTGCCGCCGCAGGGATCAGCTCCGGATGCAGGATGGCGCCGGAATTAACAGATACCTTATCTGCGCCACATTTTAATACCCGGTCAAAATCCTCCAGTGTATTGATGCCACCACCAACCGTAAGCGGAATAAAGATCCGGGATGCCACCTCAGTCAGGATATCCGTAAACAGCTTTCTACCTTCAAATGATGCAGTGATGTCATAGAATACAAGCTCATCCGCGCTGGCATCCGAATAGTACTGTCCCAGTTCTACCGGGCTGGAAATATCCTTTAGCCCCGTAAAATTGACGCCCTTGACAACTCTTCCGTCCCGGACATCAAGACATGGAATGATACGTTTTGTAATCATACGCTCTCCTTTACTCTTTTACCAGTGCCAGTGCATCCTCCAGCGACACCGCGCCGGTGTACATTGCCTTACCAAGGATGGCTCCATAAAGCTGCATGTCTCTTAGCGCCTTTAATTCCGCAAGACTTGAAATTCCTCCGGATGCTGTAATATTGAGTCCTGTAAGTTTTGCGAGCTCCTTATACAATGGGAGATTGGTTCCCTGCATGGCGCCATCTCTGGAGATATCCGTCACAATTGCCGTGCGCACGCCCAGTGTTTCCAGATGACGAAGAAACTCCATCATATCCACATCCAGAATTTCAAGCCAGCCCTTGACCGCCACCTTGCCGTTTCTGGCATCTACGCCTACTGCCACCTTGTCGCCAAACTCACGAAGCGCATCCTTAAGAAATGCCTCATCCGTCACCGCCTTTGTGCCAAGGATCACACGGGCTACGCCTGCCTCAAGATACCGCTGCATCGTATCGAGGGAACGGATACCACCTCCGATTTCCACGTTAAGACCGGTTCCCTGACAGATGCTCTTTACCACATCAAAGTTCGGCGTGGTGCCATCCTTCGCGCCCTCCAGATCCACAAGATGAAGCCACTTTCCTCCCAACGCTTCTATTTTTTCCGCCGTTTCCAGTGGATGCTCCGAATACACCGTCATCTGCTTGTAATCGCCCTTCACGAGGCGCACTACCTTTTTATCATATAAATCAATCGCAGGAAAAATCTGCATAGGGCTCTCCTTTTTATTTTATGGGATCACAGCGAGGCAAAGTTCTTTAAAATCCTGAGGCCGGCTTCTCCACTTTTTTCCGGATGGAACTGCGTACCAAAGACATTCTCATGCTGTACTGCCGCTGTGACCGGAATCCCGTACTCTGCCGTAGCCACAAGATCCGCATCGCAGTGAAATGCTGCGTAGGAATGCACAAAATAAACGTATGCGCCCTCGTTAAGCCCCTGGAACAACGGACACTCCTTTACAAAATGAAGTGCATTCCAGCCCATGTGCGGGATATCCAGATTTTCCGGGATTCTGCCTGCAAGCGGCAGCACATCCCCTTTTACAAGTCCAAGTCCCTGATGGCTGCCATACTCCTCCGAGCGGTCAAACAAAAGCTGCATGCCGAGGCAGATCCCGAGGAAAGGCTTCCCGGTCGCAGCCTGCTCCTTGACAAAATCCAGAAGCTCCAGTTCCTGAAGCTTCTCTACCGCATCGCCAAATGCACCAACCCCTGGAAGGATCACGCGTTCCGCACTGCGGATCTTGTCCTTGTCACGGGTGACAAGCGCATCCTGCCCGATCGCCTTTAACGAGCTTTTAAGTGAAAAAAGATTGCCGACACCGTAGTCAATGATTGCGATCATAGCTTACCTCCCGGATGAATCCCTGGAATCTATGGAATCTCTGTCTTCCTTGCCAAATCGGATGTCCACGGCTCTTGCATGCGCGGTGAGTCCCTCTTTCCTGGCAAAGAAGGATACCTTGTCATAGTCTCTTGCCAGTGCATCTTTCGTAAAATAGCTGTACTGCATCTTTTTTACAAAGTCATCTACGGACAAAGGACTATAAAATCTTGCGGTGCCTGAAGTTGGAAGTGTATGATTCGGTCCTGCAAAATAGTCTCCCATCGGCTCCGGATTGAAGCGTCCCAGGAAAACAGAGCCTGCATTACGGATCAGTCCAAGATAATCAAACGGCTGATCTACGCAGATTTCCAAATGCTCCGGCGCGATCCGGTTGGCAGCATCCACACCCTCACGGAGATCATGTGCGACAATAATCTTACCGTTTTGGTCAATGGAGGTTCTGGCGATTTCCTCCCGGGCAAGCGTTTTAAGCTGACGCTCGATCTCTGTCTGCACCTTTTCTGCCAGCTCCATGGAGTCCGTAACCAGTACAGCAGACGCATTTTTATCATGCTCCGCCTGTGACAAAAGATCTGCCGCCACATACGCAGGATCTGACTTTCCATCCGCGAGCACAAGCACCTCGGACGGTCCGGCAATCATATCAATATTTACCTGTCCAAACACCTGCTTTTTGGCTTCCGCAACAAATGCATTGCCGGGACCTACGATTTTATCTACTCTTGGAATCGACTTGGTGCCATACGCGAGTGCTGCAATCGCCTGCGCACCTCCAACCTTATAAATCCTGCCAACTCCGGCAACATGTGCAGCCGCGAGGATATAGGGATTGACCGTACCTTCCCGGGACGGCGGTGTCACCATGACAATCTCCTGAACTCCTGCGATTTTAGCCGGAATCGCATCCATCAAAACGGTGGATGGATATGCTGCCGTGCCGCCCGGAACATAGAGTCCGACCTTATCCAACGGAATGACCCTCTGCCCGAGCACGACGCCTTCCTTTTCTGTCATGATAAAGCTCTGCCGAACCTGCTTCTCATGAAAAGCACGGATATTATCGGCAGCCTCCTCCAGGATCTTGATAAACTCCGGCTCCACTTTGCCGATTGCCGACTGGATTTCATCCTCCGTCACTCTGAAGTCCTGAAGCTCCACATGATCAAACTTTTGTGAATACTCCTTAAGCGCGGCATCCCCGTCTGCCCTGACATGTGCAATAATCTCCGAGACAATGCCCTCCACATGCGAGGTTGGCTCCTGTCTTGAAAAAATATCCTCATCCTTAATCTTACCCATTTCAAAAATTCTGATCATTGGATTATCTCCTTTTAAAATCTCTATTAATGCTCAAGACGGATGGTCTCTACCTGCCGGTCCGAACCAATGACATCCGCGAGCCCGTCTCTCAGCTTAAGAATCTCCGGATGCTTAAACTGATAGCTTACCTTGTTGCAGATAAATCTTGCGCTGATCGGTACAATTTCCTTCAGTACGGAAAGATTGTTTTCCCGGAGGGTATTGCCGGTTTCCACGATATCCACGATCACATCACTTAAGCCAAGGATCGGCGCGATCTCAATGGAACCGTTTAAGTGAATAATATCAATATCCCGGCCAATAGACTCATAATAACCCGCAGCAATCCGCGGAAATTTTGTGGCGACCCGTAGCGTCCGCTCCTCCTCATCATAAAAATCGCTGAAGCCTGCCACGCACATTCTGCATTTGCCGATGCCAAGATCCAGAAGCTCATAAATATCCGGCGCATACTCAAGCAAAATGTCCTTACCGCAGACACCCACATCCGCAGCGCCCCGTTCAACGTAAATTGAGACATCCGAGGGCTTAACCCAAAAATACCGGACACCCTTCTCCGGATTTTCAAAGGTCAGTTTCCGGTTTTTTTCAAGGATTGAGGGACAGTCATATCCGGCTGCTGCCATAAGGCTGTATGTTTTTTCTCCGAGGCGTCCCTTGGGAAGTGCCACATTAATCATAAGAAGGTGCCTCCTGTTCTGCTTCCTGCATTGTAAGCTGCTGTCGTGCGCGGAGCTTGTGCTCCATTTTGTCCAGCTCATCTCTGCGAATGCAGCGGGTCCGCGCTCCCTCGCTCACAAGCTTCTCTACCAGCGCCGCAAGCTTCTGTGGATCGTCTGTATCATCATATGTCACAAGATACTCCACATCATAGTCCTTAGGCTTTGTCTGGTAATTCTCCACAGTATCCAGGTCAAGCGCAAAACCGACTGCGCCCTCCTTTTTGCCCATTTTCTGCGGGAGTCTGTCATAGCGACCGCCGGACAGCACGGTAAATGGAATCTGCTCTGCCGCACCCTGGAAAATAATACCGTTATAGTAATCCATAGAGTTGACAAGCGAGAAATCCAGATAAATATTGTCAAGCACCCCATATGCCTCCAGGATCCTGGCAAGCTCTTGAAGATGCTCCACCATGGTAAGGGAGGTATTGGAGAATGCATATTTCCGGATCTCTCCCACTCCCGTCCGGAACGGAAGATAGAGCTCAATCAATTTCCTGATATTGTCGGCACTTGCTGCCGTTATCCTGCCTTCCTTAACAAGTCGATCCACACCTGACGCCTGCTTCATGGAAAACAGCCTGAGCACCTCACTTACCGTAGCTTCATTTAATCCCATGGACTCAAAAATCTGACCTAGAAACGCCGCATCGGAAATCCGGATCACAAAACGGCTCGAGATGAGCTGCATGGATTTCGCCGCAAGAGCAATGATCTCCGCCTCGGAAAAACAGTCAATATTTCCAAGGCATTCCACGCCTGCCTGCAGAATTTCCCGGTAATGATCGTCCTTCGGGCGATAAACGGTTTCGTTATAATAAACCTTCTCCTCACCACCGGCGTTGGACTTTACAATACTCAGCGTCACATCCGGCTTTAAGGCAAGGAGCGATCCATCCATATCCGTAAAGGTGATGAGCTGGCTCGATTTCAGGAAATCCCGGTTGTCCGCATAGAGATCATACGGTTCAAACTTGGACATCTTAAATTTCCGATATCCGTATCTTTCATATAATTCGTTAAGCTTAGTTTCAATCATGCTGTCCTGTATCCTCTATGCTTTATAATACGCCCTTAGTCGAGGGAATCTGATCCGCAAACCTCTGATCCAGGCTCACCGCCTCCCGTAACGCATGCCCCAGTCCCTTAAACACAGCTTCCGCAATGTGGTGGCTGTTTTCCCCTGCGAGCTCACGGACATGCAGCGTAAGACCTGCATTCGCCGCAAATGCCCTTAAAAACTCAACCACCAGCTCTGTATCAAAGCTTCCGATTTTCTCTGATGGGAATGTCACATCCGTATAGCATCCGCTTCGTCCGGAGATGTCTACCGCCACGAGCACCAGCGCCTCGTCCATCGGAAGCGTAAGCGATGCATACCGGCGGATCCCCTGCTTTGTACCAAGTGCTGAGAGGAAGGCCTGCCCCAGCGTAATCCCGATATCCTCCACACTATGATGGTCATCCACCCAGGTATCTCCTTTACAGCTGAGATTCATCTGGATCCCCGAGTGCCTGGAAAACAAAGTCAGCATATGATCGAGAAATCCAACGCCGGTCGCAATCTTAGATACACTGCCATCTCCATCCAGGTCAAGCCATATGGTCACATCTGTTTCCGCGGTTACTCTATGCATGTCTGCTGTTCTCATACATTTCCTCCTGCAGTGGTAGTAAGCTCAAGAAGCTCTTTGATGGTCTCGATCAGCGTTTCCATCTGCTGCCTTGTGCCGATCGTGATCCGGTTAAACTCGCAGATCTTAGGGTCATCAAAGTGACGAACCAGGATGCCACGATCCTTGAGATCCAGATACAGCTTCCTGCCATTTATGCGGTCCGTCCTTGCAAAAACAAAATTGGAATAGGAATCCAGCACAAAAAATCCAAGCTGCCGTAATTCTATCGTCGTATACTCCCGATTCCGAATGATTTCCTGCGAGCAATGTGCGTAATACGCCGGGTCCTGTACAGCCGCAACCGCAGCTGCCATGGAGATCCGGTTGACATTGTATGGATTGGTGGAAAACTTGATGGTCTCCAGATCCTGAATCAGCGCCTTATTTCCGATCGCATATCCGACTCTCGCTCCGGCCAGTGCTCTCGACTTACTGAAGGTCTGCACCACCAGGAGGTTATCATAGGTCTTAGTGAGCTCCACAGCGCTTTCGCCGCCAAAATCAATGTAAGCCTCATCAATGATCACTACATGCTCCGGGTTGGAGGCAGCGATATCCGAAATTTCCTTCAGAGAAAGTAAAAGTCCCGTCGGGGCATTGGGATTGGCGATAACCACAGCTTTACCGACCCCCTTGTAATCCTCCGGGCGAATGCGGAAATCCGGCTGTAGAGGCTTCACATCCGATGTGATGTGATTAATTGCAGCAAAGACCTTGTAAAAGCCATAGGAAATATCCGGATAGGCAATACCGTCCTCTCCAAATGCCATAAAAGCAAAATTCAGTGCTTCGTCGGACCCGTTGGATACAAAGATATTGGCAGGCTCGACATGATAGGCCTCCGCGAGTGCTTTTTTTAACGGCTTAAGCTCCGGATCAGAATAGAGCCTGAGATTCTCTGCTTCCTGCTTGTTTACGGCAGCGATCACACCAGGTGCCGGAGGAAACGGGGATTCATTGGTATTGAGCTTAATGTACTTCTTATCCTGCGGCTGCTCTCCCGGTGTATAGGGCTCAAGCTGACTATAACAGGAATTAAAAAATCTCGACATAGGACTTCCTCTTTTCTTTCTTACATCGACTCTCTTATCGATACAGTATATCGCAGAAGCGATTTCCCTGCTATCAGATAACTTCGGATCTTCTCTCATGCACTTCTAAAAATACCGGAACCAAAATCTTAAATAGCAATGCGAATCGGCTTCATGCGCACAGACTTCCTGCACATAAACATCACTGAAGCGATCTTCTGAATGCTGGTACCGCGATTGGCTTCAATGATTTACCATGTTAGCATGTTAAAGTGATCATGTCAAGAAAAAACAGCTAAGCTTCTCCACTGTAAAACCAGGAAGAAGCTTAGCTGCTGAAATATTTGTATTTATTCTTATCTGCATAAAATTTCAATGTGAGGCTGCAAAGCTCTCTGCCGCTGTCTCCAGATCCGAACGTTGCAGGTTGGAAAAGTCCGCGCCGGCAAGTCCCGGACCCTTAGTGTTCTGGTCCGTACTCTTGTCATATTCCAGCCCTTCCCGTGTCGCAGCATCATGCAAGGTCTCATAAAATGTGACTGTGAGACTTCCGCTGACCTGGGAGTTCTGCAAATTAGCTACAGCATCCGTATCGGAGCTGTTATGATCAATGGCGGCAAGGGAAACATCATGAATCAGGCAGCGGTACGGATCATTATGCAGTGCATCAATCATCCTGCGGGCACTGGTATAATCTGCTGCAGTAAAGGATATCTCGATGTTCCGACGAACCGTCTCACCGGATGCCACAGGCTTTTCAAAACTGAAGCTGTACGAAACCGCTTCCGCAAAAATCCGGTTAAGCTCTGTGGACTCCTGCTTAAAATTATCATAGGTTGCAACAACAGCTGTGGAGGCAGTTTCATTCTGATTCATCTCTTGCTCCATCTGTTTTATCCTGCTGTTTTTCTGCTGCTCAACCTGGATCTGGTTTTCAAGATCTGTCGTATCCGATGCCGCTATCCTGTGCGCCACCGGCTCCTTCACCATCCAGAAATAGAAAAAGCCAAGCAAAAGGATGGCAATCAGCAGCATGACAATTTTCTCTTTTCTGTCAAACTCACGATTCAGCACTGCTCATCACCTCCTCGCTCTCTTCCCATGCATTTCCGGCGTCTTCCGAGGCTCCTGCCTCAGCCTCCGTATTCCCGGTGTCGGTATTTTGTGACTGCGTATCTCCCGCAGCATCACTCTCTGCCTCTATGTTACCGGCAGTGTCATTTTGTGTCTGCACATCTCCGGCAGCATCCCCTTGTGCCTGCGCATTTCCAGTGGCTGCACCCTGCGCCTGGATTGCTGCCATCTCCTGCGGTGACCGGAAAATAATTGTAATATCCGTCTCAACATAGGATAACGCACCATCGTTCTGATCCACTGTGCCTTCTGTGGTAGCCGTTGCGTAATTTACATAGGGAGAGCTTTCCAGATCCGCAATGATCTCCGGCATACGATCCGCCTGCGAGATCTCAACGGACAGCTCCGCAGTATTATCCGTAATCGTAATACTCCTGATACCGCCGGACGGATGCACCTTTTCCTCAATGACATCCAGCATTGTCAGCCGATCGGCCTCTGCGCGCTCCTGATCATTAAGATATCCCTTGCCATAATGACTGTATCTGGACTCTACATCATCATACACCTGGTTCGCCTCTTTTATTTTATTGAGGCTCTGCTCCACCTGCTGATACCGATTCTCCGCTTCATCCGCTCTTTGAAGCTGATCTGCTACAAAAAGTCTGGAAAATCCAAACAGGAAAACAAGGAAAATAAGAAACAGACTCAATGTAAAGATGGTTTCTCCCGTTTTATGCTCATTTTCCAGGAGGTTAATGGTCCGTTTGGATGGATACGCGCCACCCTTGCCAAGCTTCCTGTGTATTAATTGTCTCAGGGCTGCCATTTTTTTCCTCCATCAGAATATCGGTTCCACAGCCACACCATAGGATTGCGGACTCATAACAAGTGCCTCTCTCGCGGATGTCTCCGCTTCCTCTATATGAAGCAGCTCCGGAAACAGCTTGACCGGCAGCGAAACCTGCCGTGCAATTGCTTTCATAAGCTCCGCATACTTTGTACCACCGCCCACGCAGTATAGCGTATCAATGGTATTTGCAGGGTTGTTGAAGCTATAGAAATTAAGCACACGCATGACTTCCACTGCTCGCGTGTTATAGAGATCCATTAGCTGCGGATGCTCCATGATATTCCCCTGGTCAGACTCTGCCGCAATTCTGGAAATATGGATATCTGTTCCATTAATATCCGAGATCTCCTTAAGAAGCCCTATGCATCCCGGCTCCATCGAGCGTGTAATCTCATAAATGCCTTTTTTAAAGAAGTGAATGCGGAATGCCTGCTCGCCAAGGTCCAGTACAGCGTAGTCCCGCTTCTCCTGTTCCGGATGCTTCTCGGCTTCAAGCACATGCGCATGATTCAGAAGCCGCTGATAACCAAATACCTCCGGCACCAGTCCCGTAATTTTGAGTCCTGCCGCCTTGGCAAGCCTCCGGTACTGCTCAATCATTTTCCTTGTACAGGCAACTGCCATGAGATCCATTGACTTTTCCTTTCGTTCCAGTACAGCATAGTCAAAGTAGTAATTGGCAATCTCATCCGTGATATAGTCATGAAACTCATAGGGGAGATTAATCTTAAGCTGCGCCACCGTCATCAGCGGCATCTCCACCCGGCGCTCGTAAACGGCGCCCATCGGAACCGAAAACACAGCCTTCTTTTCCCGGATATTATGCTTTTTAAAGGTCTCCCGGAGAAATTCCGCCATGCCATCCCAATACTGGATGAGGCCATCCTTAACAGCATTGTCCGGAACCGGCTCCGTAAAAAAAAGCTTTACCGTACCTTGATCCAGTACCGTTACCTTGACCTCGTAATTTCCAATGTCAATTCCAATGATTTTTCCCCGTGCCATAAAAACCTCGTCACATAAGTTTACAATAAGCCGATATACCAGTTCAAAAATCCATTTCCCCACAGGATCATCGTCAATGCTGCAATCGAAATCGCCGGTCCAAATGGAATCTGTCTCTGCTTAAAAAGCAGTGCAAACAAAAGACCGATGATACTGGACAGGATCAGATGAAATAACAGAAGCAGCGGATGAAGATACAGCCCCGTCATAAAAAAGAGCTTGATATCTCCGCCGCCCATGCTTTCCTTCCCCAGGATATGATCAAACAGCAGCGACAGGAGCAGCATGGATCCTCCTAACATAAGGGCGCCGAGAAACGGGTACAATGCTTCATGAAGCATTCCCTCCCTCAGACTCTCTCCATACTCCTCATATAAAATCCCGGGAAGTGTCATGAACCAGCCCAGGATTCCTGCTGCGATAAACCCGTCCGGGATGGTGTACGTCTTTAGGTCCACGAGGGAAAGTCCCAGCAGGATCCCCGCAAGGATCAGAAAACGAAGTGTCCGGAAGCTTACGTCAAAGCGGTAAACCAGTACGGCAAAGATCAGCCCCAACAGGATCTCGCAGCAGGTACTCTCCGGGGAGACCTTCTTGCCACAGTATCGGCACCTTCCTTTAAGGAAAACATAGGAAAAAACCGGGATCAGATCCAAAAATCCCAGAACATGCTGACAGTTGTCGCAGTGCGAACGCCCTTTGAGGATACTTTCTCCTGCAGCGATCCTCCATGCCATGCAGTCCAGGAAGCTCCCGAACGCAGCGCCGAGCAGAAATGCGATACATAAGATGTATATCGTAATAAAAAGACTTACATGCATCATCTAAAAAATTACCTCTTTACCCGGATGCTGTGTACATATACTTATGATTTATCCTCAGGGTGAGATCATCTTTTCTTATCTGATCTTTCATTTGGAAACCATCGTAAGCAAAAAGGCTGCTCCTGTCCCGCAGCCGGAACAAAAAGCAGCCCTTTGCCGTATTGTCCTGTCAACCGCTCACAGCTCGTTAGCATGATCCAGCAGCTCACCGCCGGCCTGGCACGCAGGACAGACGCAGTATTTACCGCCGGCAGCCTTGGATGCTTCCGCAGCCTTGACAAAACCATCTGCTCCATCGCCCAGAATCTGTTTACCCATATCACTCTTTCCAAATGCAATTGCACCGTCAACTGAACCAACATCTTCCTTAAGTTCAGCGATCAGTGCCGCAGCCGCAGCTGCCTGCTTTGCGGTACCATAAGCTGCAAGATAAGCTTCCGCTGCTGCCTTTGCCTCCGGACATATCGTTGCTGCATTGATCAGTTCACTAACCTTTGCTTTAACATCCATAGATGTAACCTCCTTTAACTACTTTGGTTCATTTTATCATCCTTGAGGCCGAAATGCAATTTCATGTAATGCAACACAGCGAAGCTGAAGCACGATTCACGCATAGCGTTGTTAATGCAGCGCTATCCTCCTCATGATAAAGCTCAGTCTTCCATATTTTTCTGTCCGGCTTTCCTGGCAAGCTCCCACACCAGAGACTTACCCTGAGCGATTTCCAGATCAACGCCTGTCCTGTTTGGTTCATCATCCTCAAATTTATAGTCCTTACCCGGCAGGATGGCATTCAGCACAATACCAACGAGAGACCCTGTCGCGATGCCCGAGAAATTTATGGTGATCGCTCCAACCGGAATCACGATTGCTCCTGCAGTGGAGTAATTGATGCCAATGGACAGAACCAGAATCAATGCTGCAATGATAACATTTCTGGACTGCGAAAAATCTACATGGGTTTCTACAACATTCCTGACACCAACTGCCGAAATCATACCATAAAGTACCAGAGAAATACCTCCGATGGTTGCGGATGGCATAACCTCGATGACGGACGCAAATTTAGGGCAGAAGGACAGAATTATCGCAATGACAGCCGCAAGCCGGATGACCATCGGATCATATACCTTGGTGAGCGTAAGAACTCCTGTATTTTCACCATAGGTTGTGTTGGCCGGTGCACCAAAAAGAGAAGCAAGTGTTGTTGCAAGTCCATCGCCCGTCAGAGTTCTGTGGAGTCCGGGATCCTTAATGAAGTTTTTGCCGACCGTTGAGGAAATAGCGGAAATGTCACCGATATGTTCCATCATCGTCGCAAATGCAATCGGCACAATCGTAATGACAGAAGTGATCAGCAGTGCAGGATCCAGATTTCCGTCTGTAAAGATCGAAAACACCGTACGCTGATACTGGAGTGGCAGACCGATCCAGGCAGCCTCCCGTACCGGTGTAAAATCAATGCATCCGGTAATCGCCGCCACGAGATACGATCCTATTACGCCGAGCAGAATCGGGATAATCTTGACCATGCCTCTGCCCCAGATATTGCAGACAACCACAATAACTATGGCAACCAAAGCGATCGGCCAGTTGGTTCCACAATTTTCTACTGCAGACTTTGAAAGATTGAGCCCAATCGCAATGATAATCGGTCCCGTCACAACCGGTGGAAAATATCTCATAACCCGGCTTGCGCCAAACGCCCGGAACAGCACTGCAAGGATCAGATATACAAGGCCTGCACATGCAACGCCAAAGCAAGCATACCGTAAAAGCTCCGGTTCCCCATTTGGCGCAATTGCCGCATAACCGGCAAGAAACGCAAAGGAAGATCCCAGAAACGCAGGTACCTTTTTCTTACTGATCAGGTGGAACAGCAACGTGCCGAGTCCTGCCCAGAGCAGTGTTGTGGAAACACTGAGACCTGTGAGCAGCGGCACCAGAACCGTCGACCCGAACATCGCAAACATATGCTGAAATCCGAGAATCAGTACACGTCCGGTACCAAGCTTACGGGCATCATAGATCCCCTCTTCACCAATTTTAATATTTTCTTTACTCATATGCCCCCCTTTGGCAAAGCAAAGTTAAAAACTTATCCGAAGCTTCGGATAATATGTTACCAGATATTAAGAAAGTCACGGAAGGTTTGCCCCCGGCCCGGTGATCGTCTTCGCATCCGAGGCAGCCGACGCCCCGGTGTTTGAATTTGTGGACGAATCATTACCAGCATCCTCGCGGAGCAGCGTAATTCTGCCGTATCCATCTCCTCCGTGACCAGTTTCCATTGTACCTTGTGGAGATGCAAATGTCTCTGAACTGCTGAGAGTCCCAAAGTATGCACCGGTACCCGCGAGATCCTGAAGCAGATCCTTACGGACATGTCCGGATCCACCACCCGCAGCACTCGCTTTATCGTATCCGGTACCGCCACCGTACCATCCGCCTCCGCCTCCGGAGCCATTAAAGCCGACAAAATAATATTCTTTGATCCCTTTGATCCCTTTGATCCCTGTGATCCGAAGCGGCGGGTTGTTATATCCACCACCGGCACCAAATCGGCCGTTAGTTTCCGGGGTATTTTCTATCTGTTTCTGTATTGTACCGTTCTTTCCGGTGATATAAAAGAGGTTTACATAATACTTTGCAATACCTCTGCCTCCGGTCGTCTGCGTACCTCCCATGCCCTGATTCGTATTGTTGCTGCCATTACCTCCTGTCTTGCCATTACCTCCTGTCTTGCCACCACCGACACCACCAGCATTATGGAAGCTTCCGGCACCACCGCCACCTCCGGCTACGAGCAGTACACTATCCTGATCTCTGACATAGGATGCAAGGTCTGGATAATTCTCAATCGAACCGCCGGCAGGCAGCAATGACATATGTGTCGCTCCACCTCCGGAGCCCCACAAATATACAGTACCATGAGTATTTGTAACATTTTTGGAGGCATGCTCTCCCTTTGCACTGCCACCGCCATTCCAACCGCCCGGGATAACCGCGGATTCTGTAGACATATCTCCCTTACCGCCGATATATACATAGATGGTATCACCTGCGTTAAGATGAATCTCTCCAGCCGCATATCCGCCACGACCGCCATAAGATCCGCCTGCCTTCACATCTCTGTTCAGCACATACTCTGCCATGGCGTCTCCGCTGATGCCTGCACCACCCTGTGCTCCCCAGACCTCCAGACGGTATATACCGGCGCGATCCGCAGTAAAGATCTGGATATGATCGGTTTCTTTCTCTCCTCTGCTGATTTCCTTATATGGGAAATCCCACACAAATCCTGAACGATGCCACTGCGCATAGAGTGTCACAGTTGCGCCGCTTGTCGTGGAGAGCAATCGCACATATGCCTGATCCGAGTAGGAGGTGCCGGAACCATCCGCCTTGGTGTTCCATCCGAGGAAAGTATATTCTCCCTGCACTCCATCCATCGTGTCAGGATTTCTCACAAAGATATTTCTGGTAAGTTGATAGTCCTTACGAAAATCGAGATACTTCATATCCGCCATAGCATCCGGATTAGATCCTCCATTGGCATCAAAGTGAATGTTGTAATACTGCCGTATCTCCCAGTCTCCAATATGTGTATCGAGTCCGGAAGCTGTATCACCGCTTAATTCCACTATCGTTTTATAGGGATACTGTTTAGACAGTGTGTTATCCATCGGACTTGCCGAGCCTTGCTTTCCGCTTCCGTTGATCTCTTCCTGTTCTACCGGCGCAACTCCCTCTATGGAGTCTGCATTGCCGCATACTCTCCGACCCTGATTCAGTGCCGGTGCATAGTAATTACTCTTAGAAGACAGAAGTTTTACATCACCGTCCAGTATACCAATATAAGCGCCAATACGCTCATCCACTGCTCCACTCACTGGAGAAGCAGTATAAGTCTTATCGAGCTTAAGCTTTCCTGCATTGACAGAGCCTATAAAGCCACCGGCACCTGCAGCCTGTTCCCCGTTGTCTATCTGTGTAAAAGAGCTATATACCGACATTGTTGTATAGCTTGTGTCAAGCTCAGAAAGAGAACATTGATTTACGCTTCCGATAAGTCCACCGGCATTTCCTCCGGAAATTACATTATAATTGGAAGTTTGTCCATCGAGTGCCGTACCGGTCTGATAGGCACCACCCTCTGTTTGTCCTGCAGCATAGCTTTCCTGGATCAGAAGACTGCCATCAGCCGCCTCTCCGATCAGTCCACCGGCATCCTGGTCACCGCGTAAAGCAACCGATGCACGAGACATCTGTATTGCAAGTGCACCGCCCTTTTGCCTTGTCTTGCCAATAAGACCTCCGGCACTCCCATCGGCGTTTCCAGCATTGCTCCCGTCTGTAAGATTCTTAACGCTCGCAGAGATTAAAAACGATTTTCCACTCACAGATACGTCTGTAAGTGAAACCTGTCCCTGGATCAGTCCTGCAATACCACCTGCCGAACTTACGCCTATAATGCTCCTGTTAACAGTATCAGGAGTATCTGTGCCGATCGAGATCTTTTGCAGCGTAACGGTACTGCTTTTTCCTGCCATACCCACGATGCCGCCTGCATGGCCATCAGCGCCGCCTGCGGTAATAGTAAGCTCCTGGCGCACGATAATAGCCGCGTCTTTACATTCGTCAAGGCTGCCGCCGTTAAAACCGACCAGACCACCGGCATACTTTTCTCCGGTAACAGACAACTTGGCATCCATCATAACCTTAGGCAGCATGACATTTCCTGCAGCATACGCCACAAGCCCTCCGGCACCTTGCTGGCCGCTTATGATCCAGCTGCTGTTCTGAGTCTCCCGGATCACCGTTTTCTGGTATGTCTTGAGGCTGCCTTCCAAAGATCCAAAAAGTCCTCCTGCGTTTTCTGCTGTAGAGCTGATCTCGAGATTTCCGATTGCAAAATCTCCATAGCAGTCTGCCATTTCCGTACCAGTGCATAATCCGATCAGTCCTCCAGCAGCATTTACTGCCTGAATTGAGACATCCTGCGCTTCAATATCACGGAGAAGCAGCGGACTGCTGACAGCTCCTGCAAGACCGCCATAATTTCCAGCACTGCCACTGATAGAAGCCTTATCTAAAGATATATCGCTAAAGCTCAGCTTGCCTTCGGATTTATATCCTAACAATGCTCCGGAATTGGCCATTGCATCCTGGATACTTACATTCTGAAGCTTAACATCTTGCATGGTAACATCTACATCATCCGGGAATGCACCGAACAATCCGACATTCTTATTACTGCTGCCCTCATGGATTTTCATATTGGACAAAGTATGTTTCTCTCCGCTAAATGTAAAGCTTCCGGCAGCTTCCGGATTGATCGCAACAAATTGTCCTGATGCAGTAGTGAGCTGATTACCAGTAAAGCTGTATACATCCAGACTTCCATACCGGTTTTGCCAGTCAAGATCCGCTGTAAGTTTAGCGCTATCGACACTGCCTGCATTTGATATATCATGAGAAAGGTTCTCAAGCTGTCGTCCGTTAGAAACAGAAACCTCTGATAGGGTATACGTCCCTTTGTCGGACGCTTTGGAAATGTGCGCCGATGCGTAAAGGCTGTTTTCTGTATTGGTGCTGACTTCCACACTGCCTGATGTCTGCTCTCCTTGGCGGATCACGGCTGAAACCTTGCAATGCACATTCTCGCCCGGTGTAAGTTCAGGATACTGTGCCGCAAAGTTCTGCCCTTGTACTGTAATATCATCAAGCGTATGTCGATGCGTCGCCGCGTAATCAAACTGTCCCCCATGGGACGCTCCACTCGTTTCGCCTATGACCGTATAGCTGATTTCCGGTGGCTGGTATCCGCCTGGCAGAGCGTCTCTTGTTTCCTTTGTTTTACGATTCCTGTAACTTACGCTTACATCAAGATACAGTGTTTCATCATTTACAAGTTTTGCTGTAACAACAGGCTCCCAATCCGGCTGATTCTCCTCCGGATTTCCATTGGCTTTGTTAACTGCCCCACCATAGTACCCTACAAAAATGCCTTTCGACCTGCCGGAAGCATGTGTCGGCAGGTAATCTTCCCGGGATTCTGTCTTGAGTCCAAGACCATACAGTTTGTCTGCATCCTCTGCTGTTAATGGATCACCTGATGTATAACTGAAAAAACCACTCTTTAAATCAGAGTAAAATACAGCATAGATTTCCGCAGTTGTCCTGTCATACTCGACAATATAGCTTCCACCTGCGCGTACCGTCTCGTCCAGAGATCCTTCCGGTAAAATCCGGTTGAGCACACTATCCTGTTTTATCCCGGGCGTATATACAATCCTGTAAAAATCATGTCCGGTAGGATCCTCGGACGTATCGATCTCCTCTCCATCCGGCAGTCTGCCGGTGGATGCTGTATCAAGCGAACTTCCAAAATATGCATCATCTGCGGAATCTGCAGTCTGTCCATTCTGGTCCGCATCTGCTGATTTTTCCCTTAATAGCTGCTCCCACTCTCCACTCGTGCGCAGCTCCGTAAGGTGATTCTGCATAGCGACAAAAAGCTCCCTGGCTGTATTATCCATCTCAAGGAGTTTGAGCTTTTTCTGGTAACGCGCGACGTTAACAAATCCAAAGCCTGCTAAAATGCTGATGATTGCAACAACCAGCAGCATCTCTGCGAGAGTAAATCCCTTTTTATTATGGATTGGATGTATGAACCGTTTCTTTTTCATGCTCTTCATCACTTTCCGGCTCTATTGCCACGACCATGGAGCGTACTGTAAACTCCTGCTGTTCCAGGATCGTCTTATTCTCTTCGGAACCGGAGAAAACCTCGATCCCTACTGTGAATATCAGCGACCCGTACTCGGGATCACGCTTGCACGTAAAACCGGTCAGTTCCAAGTTGAGGTCCAGGCTCTGCGTTTTGTCGGTCACCAGTTGGTTGTTAATACTTCCCTTACGTAAAATTGTATGTTTCCCGGTATCAGGCTCAACAGCATTTTCATAATAGATCCTGCCATGCTGCTTCTCACACATAAAGGAACCCGTGTGGTCAAGGTCTGCTCCTAATGCCCTGGTGTCACCAGAGATATGGTCATCCGAACTGACAGCAGTGCCGATATCTTCTCCGGCATTGGATTTAACACTGGTATCCGGCGTATCCCAATCCTTTGCAGTATACAGATCATCGGAAATTGCCAGCATTGCCGTAGACATAAGGGTCTGTGCGTCTGCCTTGACCCGCACATTATGATATACACGAAGCAGCATTTGCGAGCCACTGACCACTGCCGTGAGTACAATTGTAAGAAGCAGTACCGATATCAGAGTTTCCGCGAGCGTAACTCCACGGGCAGATTTTAATTTATATTGAATCCGCTGCATACTTTATCCTTCTGTTCCTTTATCTCCGGCAAACTTAGCGTCGGGAGTTTGCAGCCCGGAATCATCTAAAGCTTTTGTAGAACTGCCTGCATTCGCCTTATGATACATAAAAATTCGGGCATCTTCTTTGTCTTCCTGACCAAAGGACAGCGCATTGACCGGTATTTTAATGTCTTTGTCCAAAGTAAGAATCTCTCTTGTGTCATTTACTGTCCCTGTCTCCTTAGTGGATGCTCTCGCGGAAGCCCCTGTGTCTGTCCTATCTCCGGAAACAATCACTGTAGCAGAACGTTCTGTCCCATTCTGAAGCTCTATATTGCTTCTCAACTCTGTATTTTCCGAGTAATTCTGGTCAGAAGCCGCAATCAGACGGCGGGATGCCATCAGCATACTGACAAGCGCAATTAACCCAAGTGAAATAATCAGAGAGGCAACCAGCACCTCTCCGATGCTGTCTCCTGCCGTATCCTTAAGTTTTCTAATGCAAACGTTCATCCTGCGCTCTCACTTTCCTTATGATCCGCGGTTTCCGGGGATAATGTACTGATGCTGCATTTCTGCCAGTTTAATGTCATCGAGACCTGCCGAGACGTGTCTGTAATCACAAGATACTCTTTTTCCCCCGTATCGTCATCATCCTCCCGATTGTTATCGTCATTATCATCATTATCGTCCATTTTCCAGGACTTTTCTGTCTGTGATTCCCCATAGGTAATGGTGCCATCCCCCGGAACCGTAAGATATAATGTGATAAGTGCATTATCCCGTAATGAAGCAAGATCCGGCGCAGTTTTATCAGTACTTTCCTCTGTACCTGGATAGAGACGCGCCGTAATTTTAAAGTCCTGATCCATTGTGATATCCATGTAAACCGGTACCAGCCGATTATGATCCTGCTCGTTCAATGTAATTCTGAGTCCATCCATTCCAACCTGATAGGGTTCCGACTTTGTGATGCTACTCCATTTTACAGAAGTTTCGTCGATGTCTGAACACCAGAAAGAATCTCCACCCTCCTTATCTGTGCCTTGTGCAATCTGATTCCAGTAATGCCGGTAAACCTTATCTGCAAGGATTTGACGCACGTCACTGAAACCGTTAGTTAATTTGCTTCCATCGATCTTGGTGTCTGAAATCGAGTCCTCATACATCGGATCCTGTTTCCATGCATAAGAAAGCTTCTCAAGTCCGTCATAATTATAATATGTCTCATCATCCACCGGAACTTCTGTCAGATCCACTGGCAATATGTAATTCCCACCTGCTTTCCTGGTATCGCCGGAGATGATCCAATTATGATTTTCATTGACTTTCCCGGCTGATTCTTTGGAATCCGCTGCATCCTCTGAATCATTTTCATCCTCGTCATCCTCATCTGTATCTGCAAGTATTGTATCAATACGATATGTCCGGAGTGTCCAATTCTGCTGTGGGAATGTCATGGAAGCAGAATCATTCATATCTGCCTCAATGAGCTGAGCTGCACTGATCAAAGCATATCTCTGACGGTTAGCAAGCGTATCCACCTTACTGATCCTACCGGCGCTTGCACTCGCAGCCGCCAGAATGATAGATCCTACTGATGCGCACATGACAAAAAACAGCAACGCCACCATAAGTGACGCGCCGTTTTCTGATTGTAATTTCGTTTTTAATTGATTTGATATTTTCATCAAAGCTCCCGGCTGGTTATAGCTTATACAGGCTGAGCCTTAATCCTTTTGATTGCCATGTGCATTATACCGCATTGTGATTCTGATTACCAGTCCAGAGGCGCACTGCCCCAGCAGGCAAGATACGTTCCCTGGCTATTAATCATCACATAAAGGATCTTATCCTTTGGAATACTTGGTTCTACTCCGAAATTCACATCAAAGTCTCTGCCCTGACGCTTTGCAGAGCGGCCATAGGGTTTGATCTTTGCAATTTCATCCGGCTCATCTGCACGGATGATGTTATGCTCTGCATCATATACATACACCGTTTCCTTAGAACATGTCCCGGCATTGATTTCTGTAAGCAGGATATCCTTCGCCATCCGGACATTGCCAATATCCTCCATCTGCCGCAGCTCCTCCCGCCGGTTCCCGATAAACGGGATGGAGATACTGATAAGAAGTCCTGCTGCCACAACGACCAGCAGCAGAATTAAAAGCGATATGCCATTATGATTTCGTAATTTCATGATCTCTCACCTCATTTTGCACCCTGTACCTTTTTATCCTCATACAGCATGGCATCTGCTCGTTTTAGCACATCCGTGATCTTTTCCTCCGGATCTATACAGTAAGCATATCCAACAGAAACCGTAAGCGGAAAAGTAAAATTTTTACTTTTCACGATTTCCTTCAGTTCCATACGTAACGCCTGCTTTACAGTTTCCGGATCATGCCGATGAAAGTCAGCTATGATAAATTCATCTCCGCCAAATCGTCCGATCACAAGCCCATCCATAGCCATCGTTTTAAGAGCTTCCGCAACGGCAACAAGAGCCCGGTCTCCCTCCAGATGTCCATACTTGTCGTTAATCTTTTTAAACTTATCAATATCAATAAGATACATCACCGTCGGATTTTGTATAGAGCAATGTTCCCAGTTCCGCTCAAGATATTCATTGATTCGATAGCGGTTATTGATCTGTGTGAGTGCATCTGTATAAATGTTTGCATTCTGCATTTCAATGAGCACCTTAAGAATCGATGGCAGGATGCCCAGAATGATGTATGGAACATTTCTGATATAAATACTGATAAGGGCAGCTGCAAAGGGATAAACGATGCACTCCAGAATCACATAATATCTCTGCCGATGTGACTTACGCTTTTGCTGAAGCATCATATAGAGCGTATGGATAAAGGCAAATATGAGATAGAAAAAATCCACCATCCGGTTCACCGCGTACATGGCATCCGAAGACATCTGCCCCTGTCCACTAATGCCGAGCAGATTCCATACATGAAAACCGGTGGAAAGTGCCGATATGATAATGGGAATGTAAAACAGCGGTGTTATACGCTTATTTGTAACCGGGAAACCGTCCAGATAATATTCTGCAAAACGGAACCAGGAAAATGTAAAGTAAGTGAGAATCCAGGACTCTATATCCTTAAGCAAAAAGACACCTGTACGGCTTCCGGTGTAATAGGCAGTCATTATAATAAGGAAGTCTACGATAATATAGATTCCGTAAACCAAAATGATCCTGCGGAAAGCACGGTTCTCGGCTTCCCGTCCGATATTGGATTGGATCCTGCCATACACATGCCAGGCTAAAATCAGACAGACCATCAGAAACGAGATATAAAAAGGCAGATACGCTTTGTCATAATTTAATTGGGTCGCAACACTTATCATAAACAGCTCTCTCTAGTTGTTCTTACCAATTTGTTCTCATGATTTTTATGGAAATTAACCAGTATCTTAATATAAACATGAATGTAAACGATTTCAAGCTGTATATTTGTTTAAATTCTAAACCATATTGAAACCATATTAAAACTCTGATACAACATCCTCATAAAAAACGCAAAATATACTACTTCCTCATAAAGCGTCCAAAATTGACACTGCTAAAATTAAGTGATAATCTAATTTTATCAGGAAGTACGATCCGATGAATTAAAAATTGTTTCAAAGAACACGCTTTATATATAATTTCTCTTTTATAATTTTATAAAATGGGTAACGAATTTAAAAAAATACAGCTGCGTTCCATCATTCTTTTTGCATCGCTGATCCTGGGGATCACACTCTATATTATTGTGCTTCTCACAGGCAGGTCCAATATTTTTATGCAGGAGAATGCTGCAAGCCTTGTAAGTGCAAGTAACCGCCAGATGGAACTGAACATTGACTCTTATCTTAGCAAGGTTGAAAAAGCTTCTGCACTGCTCTTTTCCGACAGTACCAGCTATACCTATGATCCATCGGATGACAGCGTTGATGACTATACAAAGCTTCAGATAGCCAACCAGATCAATAACAATATTACCGATCTGAGTCTGCTGGACAATTATGCTGATTTTGCCGTTATTTACAGTAATGACCAGGTGATCGGCTCGCTCTCCAAGGCGACAAAGAGCACGTACGTAAACGGCGGTATGTATAAGGCATTCAGTGAGATTTTAGATGAGGGAAATAACAGCGATGCCTGGGTTTTTGGATTGAACGGAGATACCGCGCACATTTACTACTTTGAGCGATACAACAGCTATGCCATCATACTGATTTCTTTTTACTCCCGCGAACTAAAGGGGGTATTTCAGATTCCTGAACAGCTCGATGGTATGGAGGTTTCTCTGGTAAACAACGATAATCGTATCCTCTATTCCAACAAAGATGAAAAAATCGGTTCAAATCTGCCGGAATCTACAATTTCACTTCTTAACAACCTTAGAAACGGCAGTGTAATGACCAATACTCTACTGATCACCAGCGATGAATGCAGTAATGGCTGGCGTGTGGTCTGCACAGTACCGGCAAGCCTGATTATTCAGGACAACACCCGCTTCATGGAAGTCACCATAATTGTCATACTAGCTTTCGTGGCTGTCATCCTCATTTTCGGCGTAGTGGTGACAAAACGGATGAATGTAACCGCCAATCATTATGTCGATTCACTGGAGGACGAGGCTCAACACGACCGCATGACCGGTCTCTATAATCGCGAAGAATTTCACCTTATAGCGGATGCTTTTATAAAAGAAAAACCTGCGGGCAAAACAATGAGCTTCTCCATTTTTGATATGGATCATTTTAAGTCAATCAACGATCAACACGGTCATCTGGAAGGAGACGAAGTTCTGCGCCGTTTCTCAAAGCTCCTATCTGACACCTTTGGCTCGGAATTTATCTTAGGCAGACTCGGCGGTGATGAATTTGGTGTTTTCGGCTGCATAGATATCTTAGATGAGACGCGCGCCATCACCGAGCTTAAAAAATACATCGCCGCATTACGGAATAGCTTCGACAAAAGCCTTGCAAAAGATTACTCCGTTGACAGTCTCTCTTTTTGCAGTGGCACAGCAATCGTACATAAAAGCGACCTGAATTTTACTGATGTTTTCAATAGAGCCGATACTCTCCTCTACCTGGGAAAGAGAAACGGAAAAAGCCAGGATCATTTTGATGACAAGGGAAGTGAAAATCCATGATAAAGTTACGAGAAAAAAACACAAGGAGAAAAAGCAATGTCATCCGGTTTACCATCGGTATCTTTATGCTCCTGATCTTTTTTGGATTCAACTATTATTTTCTTGTCTACAAGCCAGAAAACCGCGATGTCATTACGGACACTAAGAAAAATACCGTTATTTCCTTCAGCTGGTGGGGTAATGACGACAGGCATCTCTATACCCTCAATGGCATTGACATATTTGAGAACAAGCATCCAAATATCGAGGTTGACTGTTCCTACAGTGTCTGGAACGGTTATGAAAGACGTAACCGTGTGTATATGCTCTCCGGCAAGGAGCCTGATGTCATGCAGATCAATTTTAACTGGATTCGCCAGTATTCTGCTGATGGTTCCGGATATTATGATCTCAATAAGCTCTCAGATATCACCGATCTGAGTTCCTACAGTAAGATAGATCTGCGTTATGGCACTTCCAATGGCGTGCTGAATGCCATCCCGATTGCATATAACGCCGTAGTGTTTTACTACAATCAGGCTTTACTGGATCAATACGGTTTAAATGTTCCTGAAACATGGGATGATCTTTTTGCAGCAGCATCTGTCATGCACAAGGATGGTCGTTATCCTCTGCATCTGAGTGACAAGCACCTTTTTCTCTCTGTAATTGCCCACTATGAACAGATCACAGGGCAGACGATTTTTGATAATGATGGAAAGTACATTGGGGGAATTAGCGCTGCAAGGCAACTGCTGGAATTTTACAAACAGCTCTTTGACGGACAGGTGATCTGCGTAAACGGCAAGAGTGCTGATATGGATTTCGGTAACGGGACCTGCGCCGGTGTCGGTATCTGGGCAAGTGATGCCGATAATTACTGTACAATGCTTACCAGTCGCGGCGCATCACCGGTTCTTGCTAACCCTCCTCGTACTAATGACCACGACGCACTTTACGGGTGGTATGTAAAACCCGCCACAATGTATGCAATCAGCAGCAGAAGCAGTCATCCGAAAGAAGCCGCAAGCCTTTTAAACTTTCTGGTCAACGACAGCGACATGGTTCTCCTCCAGGGCACGGAAAAAGGAATCCCTGTCAACACACAAGCCCGTAAGATCCTCCAAAACAGCGGTACTCTGAATGTCTATGATGCGGAAGCCGGAAATTATGTATTCAGCAGCCTGGATCGCTTTGATCCCATGGTTCCATCCATTGAAAATACAGATGTCATCACTGCTTTCCGTGATTATGCTGATAAATACGCTTACAGCGTTGCGGATTTGGATACCTGTGCTGCGGAGCTTGCCGATAAATGGGTGGTAGTCCTCAACAACTGAAGCTGAGGACTACCGCCACAGCGCATGGTATGTATTAAACTAAGAGAAAACGTCAAAATTCTTCACTATCCTTGCTATTAAGGATGACCCCAACCAAACCATGTGTATATGAGTTTTGGTCTCTGCTGAACGTATCTGTGTAGTATGCTCTGATCACAGGGCAGCAGTTTCCGCGCCACTGACCTACTCTCCTTACAGCTTCTATCGCCGCCCGGATTTTTCCAGCAGCATTTCTCACTTCCTCCTTATCGTTAAACTTCATTAAAAGATAAAAATAGCTTGCCTGAGTTCTGCCGATGACACAGTTCATAGCACAGCAATTTTTCAGGATTTGACCGATTTCACTAAGCAGAGCGTCTCCTGAGCTGTCTCCATAGAGCTTTACAATCTCCTGATACTGAGGAACATATACTTCAATCATCGCAAAGCTTCTACCTGTGCGCCAGTACTCAACAAGATAGTCATAGATACTGTCTGAAATACCGCGCGTATTGGACAGACCGGTAATCAGATCCATAGATGATCGCTTTTTGTCCTCGATAAAAAAGTGCTGTGCTTCCTCTGCATCAACCACAGCTCCCAGAATACCTATGATTCTGCCATCACGATAAACCGGGATCTTACTTGCGACAATTTCCCGGTTTGAGCCATTTATGATACAACACCCTCTCTGCATATAAATTTTCTTTCCGAAGCTTAGTACCTCTTCCTCATCCTTTTTAAAAGGTTCCGGATCAATATGCCATCCGATATCTTCATCCGTTTTTCCAATAATCTCCTTTTCTGTATGAATACCAAAATATTGCAGGAAGCTCTCACTTGCCCCAACAAACCTTCTGTTGGAATCCTTCCAGAAATACATGCGGTTTGCATTTAAAGACAGATTTTTCCAGAGGATATCTCCTGTAAATGTCTCTTTTTCCTGTATGTATCTGACATCGCTCAGTGAGGACACAATCCTGTCGATTTTTGATTCGTCGAGCTCGGTTCTTATCGTGATGTGCAGAGCTCTGTTGAAATCCGATCTCTGCATAGGGATAATGATATGGAGAAACCAGCGGTACTCCCCTGAAGCCGTCATGCTCCGGAAAATCCCCGTGAGAACATGGTTCGGATTCTGCTCAAGACGGGACTTCATGGTAGCAGTATCAATAAATTCCAGGAAACGCTCCCGATCCGGCAAGTAGCAGTACTTTTCGGTCCAGGCTTCAACTATCCTGAAAATATCCTTTTGCTTTTTCCCCACTGCCATCGGCTGATCTGTAAGCGAAGTCTTTATCCCCTCCAGCGTGTCATTTTCCAGGTCAAAGATTGCGATGTCATTGCACATATAATAGAGATCACTCATCGCTGTTAGCGTCACCTGCTGGAAATTCTGAACATTTACTTTCACATACTGAATATGAACCGTATAAATATAATGATTATCCTGTATAGCTTCCACTGATCCCGTAAGCTGCATATAGTGATCTCCGGAAGGATATGCTGTCGTCTGTGGACCTTTCTGCTTCCGAAGCTGCTGATCTGCATACTGTCTATGGAAAATATGGATCGGATCTCCAGGTGTATTGAGTTTATTTTCCCAGTCCTTGAGATCCCGCACATTATCTCTGGCCAGAATCTCCCGGTAAGCCTCATTGACAAAGAGGATCTTTAAGCTTACGCCGTCATCCTCCACAACGCAGAGCGGTTTATCTGTGAGATAATCAATGCGGCTCAG
Organism: Oribacterium sp. HCP28S3_H8; assembly: GCF_052064775.1. Lineage (NCBI taxonomy): Bacteria > Bacillati > Bacillota > Clostridia > Lachnospirales > Lachnospiraceae > Oribacterium > Oribacterium sp. HCP28S3_H8. Next base: position 62,025 of record NZ_JBQHUZ010000005.1, read on the forward strand.
CTTCGTAAGATAGGATCGCCACATCGCCTTTTCCAGCTCTAATCCCCTTTGTTTCAAATATGAGATCATCTCTTTCAATGGCATGGGGTGTGCAAAATAATACCCTTGTATCTTTTCACATCCGATTTCCCGTAAAAACGAAAACTGTTCTTCTGTTTCCACACCTTCCGCCAGCGTGGAAATGTTCAGCTTTTTCGCCATCCGCACGATTGATATAATGATCTGTTTTGCCTTTTCATCAAAGTCCTGGAGAAAAGACATATCAAGCTTCAGCTCATCAAAGGAATACCTTTTTAAAACACCCAGAGACGAGTATCCCGATCCAAAATCATCCATCCATACCTTATAGCCCATCTGATGAAACCGGCTGATGAACGCATTCACCTTATCTGTATTTTTAACAAAAAAGCTCTCCGTAATCTCCAGATTGGTGAATTCTCTCGGCACGCCATACTTCTGTGATATCCGGTCTATTGTATCCGGGAGATCATCATGAAAAAAATCCTTCCTTGACAGGTTCACAGATACCGGGATCGGGCTGCCCCCGTTTTGCTTTATCTCTGCATAATTTTTGCAAACCTGCTCAAACACGTACAGATCCAGTTTATATATCTGACCGCTTTCCTCCAGTATGGGGATGAACCTTCCCGGAGAAATCGCACCATATTCCGGATCCATCCACCTCGCCAATGCCTCACCGTTGCACACCGTTTTTGTCATTGTGCGGATTATAGGCTGGTAATAAACGTGTATCCATCCATTTTCCAAGGCCTTTTCAAAATTTCTCAAGATATGGGATTTAAGAGACATGTTTTTCTGGATGGTGCTGTTAAACCAGGCAAATGCTGACACCGTCGTCTGCGAGATAGATTCACATGCAAGTCTCGCATTGTCACAGGCATCGGTCAGTCTGGTGCCATTGTTTTCATATTTATAAATTCCTGTTTTTACCGCCAGATTGTTTCCACCGTCCAGATTTTGCATCTTAAAAAAGAGCGCATTCAGCTTGGTTTCAATCTGATCATTTTCCGCATATACGACAAAATGATCGCTCTCAAAACGAGAGGCTCTATCCCTGCCAAAATATGTTCCAATCAACTCTGCAAGAGCCAAGATCTGTTGGTCTCCAACCCGGAGTCCGTACCTGCTGTTATATTCCTTAAGTCCGCACAGATCAAAATATAAAATCACAGGCATCTGGTCCTGCTGCCAGATCTTCTCGATGCCTGTCATAGAGTAATCTAGGAAATGCGTCATATTCTGCAGTCCCGTAAGAGCATCATAATGCTTGGTAAATTCTGAACTGTCCGACGCATCATACTTACCTGACAACGTGGTCAGGACTGCCTTAACCACCTGATCATTGCCTGCCTCCGCAGTTTCATCTGCATATGTGATAAATGCCATGCTTACGCCATCTACCGTGATATGCTTACCTGTTCCGTGAATCAGATGATATTCCGCCTGATCCTCTCTTTTATTTCGGAAAACAATATCATAGTCGCTCTTTTGCGTGGCAAAGCTGTAGGAATACTGCTCCATCCTGGCAATGTCATCGGGATGCACATTTCGATACAGATCTCTGCCAAGACCGTAAACCGCTTCCTCACTGCTGCTGTAGCCAAAAAGTTCCAAGTAAGCCTTGGAAACCAGGAGCGGCTTAATCTGCTCCTCGACATACTGGTATACAGCGATAGGTATAGGTATATTTTCTATAAAAGCTCGAGTGTCAGCTGAAAATTCATAGGGTTTCATACTCTGTAACCTTCCTGTTTCTTCTTCGGTCAAATCCTTTTCTCTCATAAAAAAGCCGCTTCTGCTCGTACATCTGCCGGTCTGCGATCCGCAGCGCCTCTTCTACTCCGCTGCTGTCAGAATACCAATATGCACCAGAAGAAAACTGATTGATCTTCTGCTCTCTCATTTTCATCGCAAGAACTTCGTACGCTGCATGAAATTCTTTTTGCGTTATGTCCGGGACAATAACCACAAACTCATCTCCGCCAGCCCGATATACCCTTTCCCTTCCGAACTGAACTACAAGTATCTCCGCAGAATCCCGTAGTACCTGATCGCCTGCTTCGTGTCCTCCGGAATCATTGATAAACTTCAGATTATTAACATCAGCATATACAAGACCGATGGTAACATGCTGCTTTGCGAGCTGATTGATGCGCTCAATCATTGCATTGCGATTGAACACTCCGGTCAAAGTATCCCTTCTGCTCAGCCGATTGAGTCCTTCCATCAGCCGGTGGTTGACGATCTTGGCACCGATAAAGTACGAGATCGAATTTAAGACTGCCTGCGTATTTACGAGGTCATTCTGCTCATAGTTATCTGCGCCCAGATATCCTATAAGTTTTCCGCCATCATAAAATGGTGCAGCTGCCAGCCGATGGATGCCCTGCCGTTTCAGGTTTTCATAATCCACCGGATCATCTGCCTTAAGCTCCTCGATATCCGCAATAACAACACTCGAGCTCTTTTTCAGATACTTTTCCCATCCTCCGAGGTACTCATCATAGCTCAAATTCTGCAAGGTCTCAATCTCCGGTTTCACACCATCCGCACACCACTCAAAGGTATTGCTTGCCGTTATTCCATCAGTTTCCAAAACATACAAACGGTCCGGATGGATAAAAGCACTGAGCTGTTCCAGCGCATGATTCATGCATGTCTCAAAATCCTCTCCATTATTCAGGAGCTTTGAAATAAGGAGAATGATATTGTCGGTATTTCTTTCACGCTGGCTTTTTAAAATGAACTCATCGATATTGGTAAAAAGAAATACAACGGTGTCCGGTTCGGAAGCAGGACTCACCTTAAAATCCAGCCAATGCTTTGCTTCCTCCGAATAGAAACATGCGTGCACTGTCTTTCTCTCTGCTAATGCCTGTTGACAGTAAGGAAACCATACATGACCAGAAGGATACAGCTCTAGAAAATCATGACCAATCAGTTCTTCTCTCTGATGCTCTGCCATCTCACAATATGCATCACTGACATATACATACCGCGTATTCACCACCCGCTTGCGCGTGGAATCAAACAAAACCCGAAACACTGCATAAGGCGTTGGTATAGCATCTAGTAGTCTGAGCCGCATATCATAATCCTGAATTTTATCTGAAGTCATATTTAATCGGATGCAAAGTATCCTTTTATCCACCTTTCTTTCTCTTAGGCTGTCACTTACTCTGTCTTTAACTCTTCCAGCGCAGCCATCTCTTGATATTATAATATCACTTAAAAAATGTTCCGTCTATTTATCCATCAGTCTATTTATTAAAATAAAAAGAGCAACTGCCGCAATGATATGTGTCCAGGATTCTGGGTACATATCATTAACAACAGATGCTTGTTTAATGATAACTATTTGGTTGCACAACCTCTTATAATACGAACTGAGAGATCGTTACACATATTTCTTTGATGTTTACTTGAGACTTAAAGTCAAATTGAAGTTTTGCTCCATTGCTGAATGCAAGAATAAGTTCGCTGTCGATATCCAAAACTCCGGCTGTTTCCACGCCGAAATACTGAACTTTCGAATACGGGTAGGAAAAATTGGAAACAAAGACCTCCGACCCCGGGGAATCAATTTCGCGGACGCACGCACGGAAGGGAGCGCCGGTCTCCTGTAGAAACACCTTTCAGGATTATGATCTCCCCCTGGTTGGGCAAAAAATAAGCACTTGCCGTTGTTCGGCAAATGCTTTTTGGTTTGCTGTTATTGCATTGGCATTTGTTCAAGCCATTTAGGCTGGTCGCTGCCAGTATAAATTACATCAGTTACATAAACGACATGCGCTTCTTCTAAAATCCAGTAGTAGATATAATAGTTTTTTACCTTCACCTTTCGAACCCCTTCATCATGCCATGGTTGCTCATCAATCAGTTTATGTCTGTCTGGCATATTTGAAAGCTTTTTTATTTCGCTTTTGAAAAGTTCCAGGTGTCCAGCCGCCGCTGATGGGTTCGAGAGCTCTAGCGCTATGTAATCCCTGATTTCCGTCATTGAATGCAAAGCATGATATGTAATGATGACTTTGTATTCATTCATTAACGGCCTCTTTCTCTTTATGCCCTTCGAGCAACTGATCAAATGCTTCGTCCACAGGGACTCCTCTTCCAGCCTTTGCATCCGCAAGTCCCGCCGCCATTTGAGAATCAAATTCTTCTTTGGTCATCTTGCTTAATGCCCGAGGGCCATTCTCAGGGACATACGGTCTGAACGGAAGTCCATGGCAATATATAATCTGCCTATAGAACATATTTATTCCAACAGATGCAGGAATTCCCATAGCCGAAAGAATGTCTTCTGCTTTTGTCTTCACATTTTCTTCAACACGTGCATTAACGTTTGCTGTTTTATTCGCCATAAGTGCCACCACCTTTCTACTACAAATATAGCACTTTGTGATGCTTATAGCAAGCTAATGTGTTGCTTAATACTTATATTTTAGCTGTGAATCATACTTTCTCGTCTTCCTGTCGTGGCACCTCTTGCAGGGTGTGCGGGTCAGTAAAAAGGACCGGAACCCAAGTCACGTTAATCCTCAAAGCCATATTCCGTTTTCATCTGTTCCAGTTTTGCTTTCAGTTCATAATACTCTGCCTTCTTCCGGTCTTTCAGCCGTCTTTCATATTCATACAACCTTTTCAGGATAACGTATAATAAGTTTCGCAAATTCAATTGAATAAAAATAGACATAGTCTATTGCCATCAGTAAAATTAAGTTACCACACAAAATCCACCAAGGAGGCAATGACTATGTCCGATAACATTATACAGTTAAATGAAGACCTAATAAAGCATGATCTTAAAGATCTTGTCCGCAGTAGTGTTGAAGAAACGCTGAATGCCCTGCTCGATCATGAAGCGGATGAACTTGTCAACGCTTCAAAGTATGAACGTACAGAGAATCGTAATGGCTACCGCTCAGGTCATTATGAGAGAAACTTCACCACAACTGCAGGAGACGCGAAATTAAAGGTCCCTAAATTGAAAGGTATCCAGTTTGAGACAGCCATCATCGAACGCTATAAACGCAGGGAATGCTCCGTCGAAGAAGCTCTGATCGAAATGTATCTGGCCGGGGTATCCGTCCGCCGCGTAGAGGATATCACAGAAGCTCTTTGGGGAACTAAGGTATCTCCAGGAACGATCAGTAATCTCAATCAGAAGGCTTACGAACATATCGAAACCTGGCGCAGCCGAAAATTGACCGGTGAATACGCATACGTTTATGTTGACGGTATTTATCTGAAACGCAGCTGGGGCGGCGAAGTGCAGAACGTGTCCGTCCTTGTTGCTATCGGCGTATCTACAGACGGCAACCGCGAGATCATCGGCGCTGCACAGTACATTTTTATCGGAATGTCTTCAGCGTAGTCCCTCGAGGCGTCTGCCGGCTAACTACCAAGAATCCGATGGTTGAAATTGAATTTGCGAAAAAATCTTGACACTATCGACGTTTTTTATTCGTTATGAAGCAATTCACTTCTTCTTTTCGTCAGACTTCACTATTGTCTGCTTCTGGATCTACATCTTGTCTGGGATGCATACTGACAGCACCCTTGGCCTGTAAATTGGCTAGATTCTCCAGCATTATCTTTCCGATCTCGGTCGGATCATAATTGCACGCGGAACAAAGGAGCCGCAGCCCATCTGGCGTCAACATACGACCATGCCTCGTGTCATCCAGCAACTTCTGATATTCTTCATATTGCTTGTTTGTAATCTTATGCATATTTTCATAGACTGTAGCATCTTCTCAAATGCTATCTCCTTCGTTATGATTAGAATCCAGATAACGCCAAACATATCCAGCCGCATGCTTCTGCCGTCCGGAAGCCGCATCACGTATACTTTTAGAATTAACGCCTACAGCTGTTGATGCCGATGATACACTTTCATATTCTTCAAGTAAAGTCATGTCATCATCATATCTTCCTATTTTATGGCCCGTATTTTTAATCTTATGTTCGGAAGGCTTTATCGTTTTTTCTGTCTGAAGCTTTCTTGCAAGGCGACGCTCTTCCTTCTCTTTTTCAATAGCAGCTTTTTCTGCTTCACGCGCAGCTTTTTGCTCTTCTTTTTTGTCTGCCCTGTCGATACCAGAAGCAATTAAAGAATCCACTTCATCATCATCGATTTGAAAGGTATATTCTGCGTCTTGCTGAACCCATCTATTATGGCGATAGAAATCTGTGATATTTTTCCCATCACGTTTATATCCCTTAACAATAGAGGATTTAAGGAGCTCAATTTGTTGTGGCCGTTCCAGATCTACGCGAACTGAATAAGCTTCCCCGTTACGATAATCTGTATCCTTTGCCTCTAACTCACAATGAACATAGTCTGATTTGTCAAACGTAAAATACATAGGCTTACTCTTTAGTATTTTAAAGCTTGTAAAACCATATGGATATTTTGCCTTAATGTTTCCTCCGCTTTTCTTTTCAAAACGAAGTCTCGCGGTTTCTTTTCCCGCATCCATAAGAACTTTTTTAATATATGCACAAATTTCACGTTCTTCGTCTGTGGGAAGGGATTTCTCTCGTGCAATACGAGCGAGCTCAGCTTCATCTTTCATGTTTTCCAATAATTGTACCAGAATCTTTCCGCAAGTTATTGCATCCCCTTCAGCACGATGTTCATCATCATTTACTATTCCATAATATTCGGCAACTGTCGGCTGTTTATAGTTCGGAAGGGTAAGGTACTTTCTGGAAAGAGCCAGGGTGTCAAAATACCTTAAAGTTACATCCTCATTATATTTGAGCCGTTTTAACGAATTAATGATAAATGCCATATCAAATGAGGCATTGTGAGCTACCATACAGATATTCCCCGCAAGAGTATCCTGGCCTAAAAAATCTGTGAATTGATCATATGCAGAAATTTCGTCTTCACCATAGATTTCCAAATCTTCGTCAGTAATACCGTTTACCCTTGAAGCAGATTCTGGAATGTGTTTGACAGAAGCTACCAATGTAGAATATGAGTCAACAGGAACTCCGTTCTCAAATTTTACAGCGGCGATTTCAATAATTCTGTTTCTTTCGGGACTTAACCCTGTAGTCTCAACATCCACAGCAAAAAACGCATCATGTAATGAATCGATGTAAGTATTTCCTGCAGGAACATATTGAATCAATTTTTTTCGAGTGGATTCTCTTAACTCCTTTATATATTCATCAAGATCATTTTCAGATTCTGACGTAGAAGATTCACCTTCTGCTGAATTATCTTCTTGCGTCATAGCGGGCTCAGGCACTTGAATTGCGACACTGTGGTCATCATTGTATTGCGGCTCAGACGATGTTTCATCATTATTCAGCGGTGCTGGTTTATTTGATGCCTGTATTAATGGTTTATCCTCAATTTGAGTTCTCGACTCCGACATAGCAGCTCGAAAAACCTGATTCGCTATATTATAGCTATTGATAGGTTTCTGCTCAGATAGTGTTTTCGCATGATTCTGTGAAGCAATTGTTCTGGTTTTCTTTTTCTTCTTTTCTCCAATAATGATAAGAAGCACGCCGGGAATAATGAAAACCAGGCTCGCACCTCCGGCACCACCTAAGAGTGCAAGTACCCCTAATACAGTAATTATTATTCCTGGTATTAATGCTATCCTATACATGTATTTTCCTTCCAATTTTAATATTTCAGTATTGTCATCAATCTTTGATGTAACTCTTAACCGCAATAATACAAATCATACTTTACGTTGTACACTTAATCACAGCCCTGCACCCTTATTTTCGACCTTGCACCCTTTTTCACGCGCACATTTTGGAAGCGTTAAATTGTATCATTTTCGGTCGGATGATTTCCAGCAGGATCCCAGACGTCGGTTCCAGTATGTTGACGATCATTTCCACAAGTGATTTAGGCGTAAAGAAAACGCCGTCGTCCTGAGCAACGTTCTTTGCAAACTTATTCAGAAAGTACTCGTAGATACGTCCAATAACATCTCCGCCAACATCATCCAGCGCATTGTTATTGAAGATCCGGAGAAGCTCCGAGAGAAGCTCATCTGAAAAGATGGTATATTCTTTTGGAAGTACGCCCTTTAACTGTTCGCTCTGATCTTCTACCATTGACATTGCGTTGTTTACGGCTGCACCAAGGGACGCAATCTGATCACCATTTCTATCGGTCAAGTTTGCGGCAGAGATGTCTTCTGGAAGGTTGACGAGATAATCATACTGTGCTTCACGAGGAAGAAAGAGCGCAGACTTCTCTGCAAAATCAATCGCCTCTACAGGTATTACTCTCCCATTCCGCATCGGACGATCTTTCAGGATCTCTGCTTCAACCCTTTTGAAGCGCGAATACGCATATCTGAGAAAGATCAGGTCAAGCACAGGCATACAGTACTGATTCGAGGTGAGTTTTGAACCTGCACGAAGCAAGTCTGCTGATTCCCACAAGTCTGATTCAAGCTTTTTGATGCTCTTATTGTCCATGCCGTACCGTCTCCTCCTTGTGTGGTTTACATCACTAAAAAATGAGGCATAGAGCGATTCTACTTTGCTCCATGCCTAAACTATTACCCGCCCTTAGTATGCTATTAACCAGTTTTCTGATATTTCTATAATACCATATCGTCTACAGTCCTGCCATGAAAAGTTGACCGATAGACTTGTAATCTAAAGAATCAGCACCGAAAAAGCGATGCAGGTATTCATCCCGCACCGCCTTATAGCTTTCTCATGCAATAGATTTTCTTCATTGTATATTCAAAAAGTCACTTACGCTGATAATTCTTGGGTCCGTAACAGAAGACTCTAAAAAGTCTTTATCACCGGTTAAGAACAGATCAGCACCTGCATCTAATGCCGCAGAAATGAGTATGTTCGTGTCAATCATTACTTTCACTGAGCATTTTCCTCTCTTCTGGATTTTGTAATCCACTCAGCTATGTCATTTTCAGATGTGATGCCTGCCTTATCTGCCTCTCCAGCCATTTGCTTTTGCAGACGCTTCAAAGCATATATGGCAGAATTCATAATTTTTATATCTGATCCATCCACGATAAAAGTCACTCTGTCGCCGACATCAATACCTAAGGCTTCACGCACATTTTTGGGAATCGTCACCTGCCCCTTGGCCATTACCTTTGCATCATTAACGAATTCGGTTTTCATTAATATCACCTCCAAAAGTAGGAAAGTAGGATTTTCCTACTTCTATTATACATGGAAGCGCCAGATATCGCAAGTTTTCCTTAACCATTCTGAGTTGTGCGTTCTGAGTTGTGGTATCGCAGTATCGATCGGAAGTTGACCTACACCGCTTAGAGAACTGAACCGCTGTTCTACACACAACAATAAAGCGATGCAGGTATTCATCCCGCACCGCCGTTTATCCCGTTCACAATCACCCCGGTAACTTGACTGTATTCTCGCGCTTAAGCTTTGTCGGCAACACTGGCGTGATGGTAAAGCCGTTCTACTGAAGACACTTCCTTAGAACACATGGAGTCGATGACTATTGCTTGAAAACCCGAGGTAGTAGTTCTGGATTTCAGAGTCAAAAGGATGACTAGGACACGGGGTGTGAAGATGCTTTTGTCATCTGCCTCCATAACTCATGAATTTAAGTTTATTTTTACCCATTTATCATCGCCATCCGACGGAATTATATAATTGCCTTGTGCGACAAACAAATATAGCTCTCCGTCATCAGTCTTATAAATATCACCATATTCAGTATCAGGCAAATCGCGGCCATTGCTTGAATCTGCACTTGTTAAGACTTTATTATTCCCGACTTTTACATAATAACTTTGACCCTGGCTTGTATCTGGAGTGGGCCAGTTATACTTATTCACTAATGTCGTATCCGTCTTTGCAATATACGTTTCACCTTTATATGTATATATGTTTCCCTTGGATATCTTAATGTTGTAATCTGTATTATCGGTTTCCTGAGGTTTTCCCTGAAGCTCAGTAGCTTTACTCGTAATTGTACTTAACACTCCGCTACCCTGGGGATCAGAATTTGCGCCCGATCCACCACCTAAACTTCCACCAGTGTTTCCACCAGAGCCGCTTCCAGTATTTCCACCTCCGGTACTTTCACTTCCAGTACTTCCACTTCCAGTGCTTCCTCCACTATCACTTCCACCACCGGTACTTCCACCACCAGCATTTCCGCTACCTGAGCTTCCGCTTCCACCTTCGTAGTGAAGGATCACCTGATCATCCCTATACTCAACCCATGCGGTGCCGCCAGCTTTCGGATGGTCTCCTTCTATGCTCTGATATACGCCTTGCAGATTTTCCTTTAGCCCTGTGCTCTGCCATTCATTCTTCTTCTGCTTGAGCTCCACGGCACCGAACATAGCATAGCCGTTTACATCGCCGCCATCGGTTATCGCCTCCGCCATCACCTCTGCATACTGTGATCGAATGTTCGCCGCATCCGTAGCTTCTCTGGCTTTTTCAAGCTGTGAGGTAAAGATCGGGATGGATATTGCAACCAATACTCCGATGATGGCGACCACAATGAGGAGTTCCCCAAGTGTGAAGCCTTTATTTCTGTTTTTCTTCAACTGTGATTTCATCTTCATAACATTACTTCTATCATATTACTCTTTCGGATTGTTCCGATAAATCGTTTGTCCGCTTTGATCAGCAGAAATTCTGGTTCCTTTTCCCTTATCGTAATACTTAGAAGGATTCCACTTTCCATCTGCCGTGTACCATTTGCCCTTAATATCATAGCCACCGGACGATAGCTTTGGCAGAACAATTTCATTTACCGAGTCAGGCATATTGGCATACATCTCAAAGCTCGAATGCTCCAGTACCGCTCGAGATAGATCTACTTTTTTCAAGTTGGTAAAACCGCTGAACAAGCTTGTCGTGTTGTCTTCGATTTTAGACCCATCCGGAGCAACAATCTGTTCTATTTCATCTGCAGAGACTCCAATTCTTGCAAGCTCGTCCTTGATCAATTGGTTGTTGAGATTCTTTTCCGAGAATGTAAGCGTTTTGGTATTTGCGTCATAAGACAATAACCCCTGGATCCACCGGGCAGTAATATCTGATCCGTTAATAGTCACCTCAACCACGGAATCCTTCGGCATCCCAATCGCTCCGGTGATGGAACCCTCCGTATCTTCTTTTGTAGATTTTCCATATCCGGACTCTGATACCTTTTTATCCAGCTCCATCGAATTTGTCAAATCTATCTTTGTAACAGAGCCGTCGTTATATACATAAGATACTGCTCCGCTCTCGCCATTGCTCATATACTCCGCCGCTGCGGCAGCTTTGGCGCTTCTGACATTCGCCTGATCCGTGGCAACTCTACTCTTCTCCAGCTGGCTGCTAAAGATCGGGATGGATATCGCAACGAGCACAGCAATGATGGCAACAACGATCAAAAGTTCTGCTAGTGTGAAGCCTTTCTTGTCCTTTTTGCTCATGAGATCACACCTCCTATGATTACTGAAAAACCCGAAACAAGCGGGCTGGATTGTCCGTTTATCCCGGGTCTCATCGATGTCATGGGTACAGGTAGAGTCTCTGCACCGCTCATTCAGTATTGTGATACGGCATCCGTTATTTGATATTGTGCTTGTTCATCTTCTCTTTGAAGATATCCGTGATGATCGTTCGAAGCTCTTCACGCTCTTTTTCCGGCAGTTCTCCCGGGTTCTTTGCGACTGCATACAGCTCAGGATACTGATTGGCGATCCGCTCGATGGTTTTTGTCGTTGCATGCTTTCTCACGAAGAAGGGAATCTTCTTGATCCACTCCTGCGGGACGAGAGCAAGGATCTTGTCAGCGGCCTCCTTGTCGGTAATATTGGCGGTTGATAGGCCGGCGTTGATTTGTTTCTGCTCTTTATCTGTGAAATCTTCTATGTTCATGGTTTTGTACGCCTTTGATCAATATTCATTAATCACTTACGACGAATGATACTAGTTTTATTTCTCTGTGCAACCATAGGATTATGAATGTTATGATGTAAAATAAAAATAAGCGTATTTGAGCTTATATTCGCTTGTGTGTACTTGGTCAAAAGTGAAATTCACATATGCATGTCGATAAGAAGTAGTATATTTTCCGACATCACCATATGTATTGTCATTTAAATTCTTATTTTTGCCCGTTAACACAAATGGTAAATCTTTTGCAAGTCCACTCCAAGCATTGGCCGAATGGCTTTCTATTTTTACTTCAACCACAACCGCAGATACGTATCCATTTGCGTCTACATAAATTTTATCATTTCCTTCTTGATATGGTTTCTGTCCTGTAGTTGGGGAGCCATTATAGGTCAGCGCATCTGTCATCGCCTGAGCATACGCTGCTCTAATATTAGAAATAGAAACAGCATCCCTTGCCTTCTCCAGCTGCTTACTGAAGATCGGGATGGATATTGCAACGAGCACTCCAATTATGGCTACCACGATTAAAAGTTCCGCAAGAGTGAATCCTTTGTTGGCTTCTCTCCTCATGTTGTGTTCACCTCCGATCACTATCTTGCTCTGTTTTTCCTTCATCTGTAATCACCTGCCTTTCATTACCACAAGCACACAATTGCTAGGAAAGTTCCATCTCCCTGCATGGCAACATCCCAATAGCGGTAAATGCAGTCGGTAAGAACGGTACAAGACATTGTCTCAGTACTAAATAGCTTACCGCCCATGTTCATCTTCCACTTAGATATATCAGTTTCTCCTTTTCCTCCGCTTTGTGAGTAACCAATATTGGCAAAATCCTCATAATGGAATCCGTTCTTATCTTGTGGACTTCTTATGCCCCAGTCCTCATATGTGCACTGTCCCGTTTTTGTATCATACCTGAAATACATATGCTGATCACGATTCGTCGTTGTCGTTTCCTTGACCTCATCCGGCGTTTCCAGAAAACAGGTGATCGCTGCTGACATTGCAGAGCGTGCATTTGATTGGTTCACAGCAAAACGAGCTTTCTTGAGCTGGGCGGTAAAGATCGGAATGGATATTGCAACGAGCACTCCGATTATAGCGACCACGATGAGGAGCTCTGCCAGTGTGAAGCCTTTCTTATTCTTTTTCATAGAGCATCACTCCCCCCTCTCATAATAACGCCCACAGGTTCTTAAAATTGCGGAAAACGACCTCATTATGCGCAAATGTGCACGTTGAAAATTGCAGGTCAGGTGGTCCATCCTGGTCGTCTCCCTATGTGCTGATGGATCATCATCGCAGGTAAACTTACATTACGCCCGCAGGTTCCGAAATCTGCGGAAAATGGCCTCATTCTGCGCAATAGTCTAGGGTCATTACAAGCGATGGACAGGCGCGCGTAATAGCTCATGATGATATGAAGAAACCCTCCAGATTGCTCCGGAGGGCATTTCAAACAGCTTATTAAAATTCGACTTTACTTTGTGACCGCAGTTGCTGTGACGGAATTCAAGCCATTATCATTATAGCCAAACGCAATATCAAACTTTCCTGTGCCAGTACCAATGTTTCCCATCTTAGACTTGATATCTTGCTGGCCGGCTTTCGGAATTGGAAGATTCTCTACACCATCAAGACCGTCTGCTTTACCCTTTGCCTCTACATTCGCTACAGTTACTGTCTTGCCATCATCGCTAATTGTAACATTAGAACCATCTCCAGATCCTGTCAGATATGCAGACTGAGCTTCCGCATATGCAGCTCTGACATTACTAAGAGTTACCGCATCTCTCGCCTTCTCCAGCTGCGATGTAAAGATCGGAATCGAGATCGCCACCAGAACACCGATAATTGCAACAACAATAAGTAACTCTGCTAAGGTGAAGCCTTTTTTATTTAACTTCTTAAACATAATTGTTCCTCCTAAAACTATCGCCTTATTAATAAATTAATGTATCTAAACCCTTGCGGGTAGAGATCTGTTACGTTACATCAGGTCATACATCGTAAACATCGGAAGATAGATGGAAAATACGATGAAGCCTGCAAAGATTGCCAGGAAAACCAGAATCGTTGGTTCCAGTCTTGCGATAGCGGTTTTTATGGCATTGTCTACTTCATTTGTGAAGTAATCTCCGATAGTGGTAAGGGTTGCATCCAGCTCACCACTCTCTTCACCGACAGCACACATTTCCTTTAAGGTATCAGGGAAATGCTCCGATTTCCGGATGCATTCGCCGAGAGGTCTACCCTCAATGATCCTGCCGATCATGCTCTCCACGTCCTTATGCAGTAGATAATTGTCCATGACCTTGGCTGTGATTTCCACGGCATTGTCAAGTGTAAGTCCTGCGGAGATCATCATCGCCATGGTGTTGGCAAACTGCGCCGCGCCATTGAGCGTATTGATCTTACCGATAACGGGAAGGGACAACTGCAGTCTGGCTCTCAGCTTTCTGCCGGATTCTGTCCGGACAAAGGCTTTCCAGGCGAGAACTGCCGCGAGGATCAGGATAACCATGACGATCCACCATCTTGCAAAAAAGTCGGAGAATGAAATCAGCGCCCTGGTTGCCAGTGGTAGCTGTCCTCCGAGGGAGGCAAAGGTTTCTGCCAGTGCCGGGATGACCTTTGTCATGACGACGATCAATACGACGATCGCAATACAAATGACAAAGATTGGATACGTCAAAGTGCTTTTGACCTTTTCTGCTGCCTTATAGGTTTTTTCGTAATATTCCCCCATTTTGGTGAAGGAATGATCAAGTGTACCGGATTGTTCTCCTGCCCGGATGCTCTCGATAAAGGTGACTGGAAACGCGTCCTTAAACTTCTCAAAGCTTGACGCGACGGTAACACCAGCGTTTACATCCTCAGCTGCGGAGATGAGAATTTTTTTGAGTTTTTTATCATCGGTCTGTCTAGCAATCATCTCCATGGCCCTGCCGACAGGCATACCCGATTTCAAAGTTATGGCGAACTGCGAACACATCAGTGCCAAAGACTTGGTCCTGACTTTTTTGCTCCCTATTTCCATGTTCAGGAGTCTGTGTTTCGAGCCAGCCTTGACAGGTACGATGCTTGTAATCACCGGGCATTTTTCCTTGATCCTGGCTGCCGCCTGAAATTCGTCCATCGCCTGTACGATGCCACGAGTTTCGGTTCCATCGGCTGTCAGCGCCCTGTATGAATACGTCACCAAACTTTACTCACCTCTCTTTCCCTTAACTTCTTCCTATCACTATATTATTGTTAATGGTTTAGAGATTTGATTACCTGTCTGCTGATAGCTTCATTATAGTCATACTCTAAAAATAGTCAATAGCGTTATTTATTTTTTTAATCGTTTATATCATACGGAAAAGCTTCCTGAGTTCCTCTGGTGAGTGGCTGTAAGACAGTGCCATATCCGGGGTAATCCTTCCTGCGAGCGCAAGGTCCCGTAGGGCGCTGTCCATCGTAATGGATCCGTCTTTGGATCCGGATAAAACAAAGGAGGGGATCTGCTCGGTCTTGTGTGTGCGGATTAAGTTCCGGATTGCGGTATTCAGGACCATGACCTCTGCTGCAAGCACTCGTCCTGCACCTGCTGCATCAGGTATCAGCTGCTGGGAAATCACCGCCTGGAGCGTTGCACTAAGCTGTGTGCAGACCATCGGCTGCTGCTCCGCCGGAAAGACGCTGATGATCCGGTCTATGGTCTCTGCCGCAGAGTTTGTATGCAGGGTTGCGAATACCAGATGCCCGGTTTCGGCCGCCGTGAGCGCACTGCTGATCGTCTCGAGGTCACGCATCTCTCCAATGAGGATGATATCCGGATCCTCCCGGAGCACGGCGCGAAGAGCATCGCTGTAGCTTCGTGTATCCTGTCCGATCTGACGCTGGTTGATAATGCATTTATCGGGATGATAGACATACTCGATCGGGTCCTCCAGCGTGATGATGTGCTGGGCTCTGGTTTCGTTGATTCTCTCCAGGATGGCAGCGAGCGTCGTGGACTTACCGGATCCGGTTTCTCCCGTCACAAGGATAAGTCCCTGACGGTATTCCGGGAAATGCATGACCGCCTCCGGGAGCCCGAGCTTTTCCAGTACCGGGATATGATCTGCCAGGATACGGATCGCAGCGGAGATCGTCCCCATCTGATGGAAAAGGTTGACACGGATACGCCTGCCGCATGCTGTAAGTCCAAGGTCAAGCTCCCCGGTTTTCCTGATTTCATCAAAGCGTGATCCTGCAAGCTTCTCTGCGACTTGCAGGCAGTCCTGCGGAGTAAGCGCCCCAATATCCAGGTCCCGGATTTTGCCGTTCACTCTGCATTTCGGGCAGATGCCTGCAATGATGTGAATGTCGGAAGCTCCCATGTCAATCGCCTTTTGTATCAGTTCCTCTATCACAATATCCTCCTGTATAATATTCCCCTGCATAATACCTCCCTGTATCATACCTCTCCAGTTCATTCCTCTCAGCATCATCCCACCGGTATGCTTTCTCACCTGGCGAGGCCTGCGTTTCGTAATTACAAAATTACATAATTTCTGAATGACACAATTTCATAATTTTAGCTACATTCTGAAATTTCCAGCTAAAAATGTCAATCTTTTTGCAGAAAACATTCGCAAGATACCAATGGAAATGTTAAAATATGAGTAGCTTCGTTTTGTTTTATTTCAGGAGGGACATTACATGAAAATTTTAAGATGTGAGAGCTGTGGTAAGATCGTGATGATGGTTAAGGACAGTGCCTGCCCGACCAAGTGCTGCGGCGAACCAATGGTAGAGCTTGTACCCAATACTACAGATGCTGCCCAGGAGAAGCATGTACCTGTTGTTACGGTTTCAGGCAATCAGGTTACCGTTACGGTTGGTTCCATAGAGCATCCGATGCTGGAGGAGCATTTTATCCAGTGGATTATCCTGGAGACCTCCGAGGGCATCCAGAAAAAGGATCTGAAGCCTGGTCAGAAGCCGACAGCGACCTTTGCTCTTACGGATAGCGAGACTGCTCTTGCAGCGTATGAGTACTGCAACCTCCATGGCCTCTGGAAAAAGGAAATCTGATAAAAGGACATCTGATAGAAGGAAATCTGATAGAAGAAAATCCAAATCAAGTTAAAAATTAAACTCATAGCTTTAATACTTCACACAAAGAGTCTCCGGACAGGATGGAAATTTTTTAACTCCTGCTCCGGAGGCTCTTTTATGCATGATTCATTTTCTTCACATATCACGCTCTTACAGAATAAGCTCTTAGAGCATTTCTCTCGGCAAAGCCCACTTCTTTAGAATTTGGAGTGTCAAAATCCCGGTACAAATGCAAAGATTACTGCAAATATCAGTGCCGGAAGTAAATTTGCGACCCGGACGGTCCTGGGCTTAAAGAGATTCACGCCCACGAGAAAAATCAGGATCGAGCCGACCAGGGAGATATTGTTGAGAGCCTGTGTGGTCATAACCGGCTGAAGCAGTCTGGCAAGAAATGTCATACTGCCCTGCAGGATCCCGACCGGGATAGCCGAGAACACACAGCCTTTCCCCATAGAGGACGCCATCACCATCACAATAATAAAGTCCAGTACGGCTTTTGCTGCAAGAGTAGAGTAATCGCCGTAAATTCCGTCCTGAATTGAACCTACAATCGCCATCGCACCGATACAGACCGTAAGGGACGCACTGACAAAGCCGTTGATAAACTGCTTATCGTTACTGTTGCCGGTCCGCACCTTAAGCCAGGCACCAAATGCCTCAAACTTGGAGTCAAGATCAATGATTTCCCCAAGTACAGCTCCCAGTACCAGCGAGAGAATCATCATCATGGTGCCCTTCGTGCCAAATTTTGCCGGATCGGAATCGCTTACGGTCAGCATCTTGGAGACCGCCCCGCTGATACCGATAAAGACGACGGCTGCAGCATTTGCCTTTAAGACCGTTTCCTGGAACCGGGAAGTGAGAAACCTGCCGGTTCCAAGTCCCAGCAGACCTCCTGCTGTAATCCCCAGTACATTTAGGATTGTGCCTGTTCCTACCATTTTATCCTGTCCACTCCGCTCTCAGATTTCCGTCAGGGTCCTTGCGACCTCTTCCACCGTGGTGATGCCTTCCTCCACCAGCCGCTCTGCGTTTTGCAGCATCGTGACGTATCCGGTTTCTCTCGCAAGCTTCCGGAACTCCTGCTTATCCGCGCCATTTGTGATGCAGCTTCGGAGTGCGTCATTCATCAAAAGTACCTCAAAATTACCGATTCTGCCACGGTATCCGGTATGGAAGCAATGATCACAGCCTCTGCCATGGTAATAGATCCTGCCCGGGCGATCTGTGAGTCCCGCCGCACGGATCGTTTCCGTATCCGGCTGATATGGTTCCTTGCAGTTCACGCAGATTCTGCGGAGGAGCCGCTGGGAAATGATTCCCCTAAGACCTGCCGAGATCAGATACGGCGGTACCCCCATGTCCTTAAGACGGTCTATCGCCGAAACTGCGTCCTCCGTGTGAATGGTGGTGATCACGAGATGTCCGGTCAGGGCGGCACGCATGGCAATCTCCGCCGTTTCCCCATCACGGATTTCTCCCACAGCGATGATATCTGGATCCTGACGGAGGATTGCCCGGAGACCGGAAGCAAAGGTGAGCCCGACCTTTTCATTGATCTGCACCTGGGTTGCTCCCTGGATGTTATACTCCACCGGATCCTCCAACGTGATCAGATTGGTATGCTCCGAGAGCAGCTCTTGGATCAAGGTATACATCGTAGAGGATTTACCGGAGCCGGTAGGTCCTACGATCATGATTACGCCCGATGTAAGCTTCATCAGCTTGTCGATCTTGGGATCCTCGGACTCCGGTAGCCCGATGCCCCGGCGGTTCAGCTTGTCCCCATCTCTTTTTAGGAGACGGATTACAATTTTTTCACCATAAATCGTCGGAAGCGTTGAAACACGAAGGTCAATATCCTGCCCCTTGATGCGAAGCCTTGCACGTCCGTCCTGCGGCACTCGTTTCTCTACGATATCGAGTTTTGACATGATTTTTAAGCGGCTGAGCACTGCATCCTGCAGATTTCTCGGTATTGTCAGAATTTTCTGGAGACGGCCGTCAATTCTCATCCGGATATTCATATCTCCCTCTGTCGGTTCCCAGTGGATATCCGAAGCATTCTCCGTAAATGCCCGCTCTATGATGGAGTTCACAAGCCGGATCGTTGGTGCGCTTTCCTCCCCGATGTCCTCTGCTGCGCTGCTCTGCACCTCATCATCGGTGATTCCGGCTTCCGTCCGCATCTGTGCCATCGCCTCCGCAGCACCTTCATTGCCATACAGCGTATTGATGGCATGCTCCACCGCACTCTGCGACGCAATCATCGGTACAATCCGTTTCCGGGAGAGCCTGCCTGCCTGCTCCTGCGCGACAAAGTTCATGGGATCTGCCATTGCAAGAAAGAGCGAGTCTCTCGAAACTCTGACAGGTACAATCAGCTCGCTTTTGGCAAGATTTTTGGGGATATATTTTGCCATTTCCGGATCGATATCGATCTTGGTTAAATCTATATAATCTATGCCAAGCTGCATGCGCAGCGCATCGATGAGCTGCGCCTCGGTAATGAACTTGTATTTCACAAGGATCGAGCCGAGACGATCTCCATCCTGTTTTTGCAGCTTCAGTGCCTCTGTAAGCTGTTCCTCGGAGATCAGTCCCATCTCCACCAGCATATCACCCAGTCGTTTCGTTTTCATGATATTACTTCCTGTTAAGACCTTCCCTTTGGCTCCTTGCCGTAATCCATAACATATTGCACAAAGTACTCTACGCCCAGCTTCAGAACGGACTCGTCAATGTCAAAGTACGGACTATGCTGCGGATATCTCCCGGCAGGATCATGGACACCACCTCCCAGAAGCAGAAAACACTTCGGATTTGTATATTTAGCAAAATCCTCTCCAGCCATCTGCAGTGGATACTGGATTACATGCTCCTTACCAAATATCTTTGCCGCCGCACTCTCTGCCAGCTTTGTCGGAGCTTCATCATTGACTGTCACCGGCGGACCCCAATGATAGTCCAGCCGGATTTTTGTCCTCGTTGCTTCTGCCACGCCATCCAGCACACGCTTCATGATGTCCGGATAGCTGTTTCTTAACGTATTATCAAAGGCGCGCGTAGTGCCGCTGAGATGTGCCGTACCGGGGATTACATTGGATGTAGTTCCGGCATGGAAGGAAGTCACACTTATCACTGCCGGCTTCAGCGGATCAATCTCCCTCGCTACGATCCGGTTCAGATTTTCTACAACCTCGATCCCTGCAGCAATCGGATCAATGCTTCCGTCCGGATGTGCGCCGTGTCCTCCCTTGCCCTCGATATAAATGTCAAAGGTATCCGCGGAAGCCATGACCGGACCAAAGCGAAGCGATGCATAGCCGGCCTCTATCTCCGCCCAGATATGGAGACCGATCAAGGTCTCACACTCCTTTACCAACGGCTCATCCTTCATATAATACGCGCCGCTGTCCTCGATGCTCTCTTCCGCCGGCTGAAAAATAAGCCGCACTGTATCCTTAAGCTCGTCCCTATGCTTCGCGAGCACCTTGGCTGTACCCATAAGGATCGTAATATGCGCATCATGTCCGCAGGCATGCATCGTACCCAGATTCTGGGATTTGTAGACGCATGTACCCTGCTCCTCAATCGGTAACGCATCAATATCCGCGCGGATCCCTATGACGCGGTTCCCGGAATTTTTGCCCTTGATCGTGGCAATGACCCCAGTGCGGACCGCCTCCACATACGGAATCCCAAGCTCGTCAAGCCACGCCTCGATTTTTTTCTGTGTATTGTGTTCCTCCCAGGAGCGTTCCGGATGCTCATGGAAATACCGGCGCATCGAAACAAGCTCTGCTTCCAGATCCTCTGTTACTTTTTTTATATCCATAGAACCACCTCAGATATAAGCAGAAGTTATAATTCCTATTAATCTACTAGGTCTTTTATCATATCACCCACTTTAGATCCCTGTCAATCTTGATAGCGCTTAAGGATTTCGCTGTACTCCCCGCTGTCTTTTAGTTTCTTGAGTCCCCGGTTCAATTTCTCAAGCAAGCCTGCATTCTGCCCTTTATCTACTGCGAATGCAAGCTCCACGGATGTTTCAAGGTCCTCGCAGATTTTAAGCCCCATAAGCTCCCCTTGTCTCATCTGATAGGAAACTGCTGTTTTTTCTTCTATAAAGGCGTCCGCTTCCCCGTCCCGGATTGCTTCCGCCATCGAAGGGAGTTCCTGCAGAGTATTGATCGTAAATCCATATCTTTCACGGTTTTTTTCCGCCCACTCGGCAGCGACCGTTCCTTCCCGGACGGCAACGGTTTTATTCAGCAGACTTTGCACTCCTGTAATTTCTTCCGCCGTACCATCTGAATAGACGTCCGGTATCGACTCTTCCGGCAGTATGCCGTTACTGTCTGTTTCAGGTTTCCAGCCCCGGTCTCCAATCACAAGGCACAGGCTGCCCTCTGCATAAGAGTCCGAAAAATTAAGCTTCTCGGCCCGCTCCGGTGTAAATGCCACAGCAAGTGCCGCATCCGAGCCACCGGAAATGACAGACGGCAGAATTGCGGAAAAATCCATCGGAACGATTTCATAGCTTATGTTCTGCTCTGCCGCAATCGTTTGCAGGATCTCGACAGACATCCCCCGGAACCGACAATTCTCTTCACTGCTCTTCTCATTTTCCTCGGAAAACGGTGCAAAAGCCTTGTCAGCAGCAAAGCGGTACTGGATATCCTCAGATGCTTCTCTGGTTTGATCTCCTGTGTCTGCAGGCAGGTGCTGGTATGCGTTTTCCGGTATGAGGTCTTGTGCACTTCCTGGAAAGCCCGCATTTGTACTCTCCTGGATATGATCCGGTGTATGTCCCTGTGTATTTTCCGCGGTACTTACTGTCGCCGCGGCTTCTGTTTCCGCCGGGTGATACTTCGGACTCTGGCAGGAGGTCAGCGCCATCATGAGCAGTATAGGCAAGATGCATTTGCGTGTAAGGCGCCTTGTAAAAAGAGGCTGCCTACCGCACTTGTATATAAATTTTTGTCTCATATCTTTTAAGCCATTTCCATTTCTCTTAAAGGATTATTTTGACATTATACTTCTACTTGCCATAAAACGCACTCAAAAAAAGACAGGCTCTGCACCTGTCTCTAATATATCGTGTTTTAGTATTTAGTATGCACGTCCTCATGCATCTTATTAAGGTACAGCTTCTATTAAGCTTCATGCAGATCGGCATCCAGAATCTTAACCAGCTCCAGTACACTGTTAAAAGCTTCAATCCTGTCTCTTTCCACTAAGTGAACCTGTCCCTGCCAGGTGGCATGTTGACGGAACTTAACCTTTATGATATAGGTTCCTATCCTGCCCGGATGCTCCAGGAGATCATATTGCTTAAGTCCGGAAGCATAGTCCGGAAGCCGCTGTCTCCTGAATTCATGCTCCAATTCACGCTCCGGAGGCATAGTGGAAGCATCTGTTTGATTGCGATTTCCCCTAAAGCTCCTGTCGATACTGGCAGACTGCGGATAATCCCAAAGATCAAACTGGCTGTCCATCTGCTGGATCAAATCCATGACGGAATGAAACTGCCGCGGCTCACGATCATAGAGCGTATAAAGACGACCGCTGAAATCTCTCCCCTCACAATGGTCCACAGCCGCACTCATCACATTGATTCCGTACAGTCTGTTGGCTGCTTTTGTCATATATACCTTCCTTAATCCGCCTTGATGATACCCGGTATCTCCGCTACAGAAACGATGCGGTACTCCATCTCCGCACTATCTCCTGCCTCGAGCTTGAAATTCCGGTTGATCCTGCGGGCAATGGAATCAAAATTTTCCTCTTTTACACCGATTAGTAATGCAAGGATCTGTGCGTCCGAGTATTTTGTAAATACATCTCCCTGCCTGAGCGAGCGATACATTGCCCGTTTCAGTCCTGGAAAACGATGTTTCAGCTTCTCTTTGTTCTGGATCGCCTCGCCCTTATAATCTACGATCGTGCAAAGCATCATATAAATGCTTACGCCTCGCCGTTCCATATTTCTTCTTAAGATATTATAAATGGCAGTGAAAATATGATAAGAGCAGAAATATGCCCCCGGAAGCTTATCGAGTTTTTCTGCCTCTACGGCATCCTGATCCTGCTGGAAAATCAGGCTCTGAATGTCGGATATATTGTCTGTGTTATCTCTCAGAGCGCTCTCAATACTATGATGTGCCTCGCGCAGCCGTTCACTTACGGAAATACCCAGCTTCTCCCTGTAATATGCTACCGTCTGATCATACAGGCGGTAGGCGGCCTGCAGGTCCTTTTTCCATACAAGTGCTTCAATCATCCCTGCCTGCCAGTCCTCATCAGGGTAAATATTGCTCGCAGACTGATAGATCCGGTACATATCGTCGTATCTTTTATGCTTTTTATAATCCTCGGCAAGCCATACGATGCAGCGGTTATATAGCTCCTTTAATGTAAGGCTCTCGGTAATAACCCACATTTCCGTAGAGTTCCTTGGCAGCAGCTCTCCTGCATAAAGTGCAAATGCCTCCTCATACAGTGCCCGCTTATGGTCTACAACATCTGCTGCCTCCGCGCTTTCCGGCTGTAATAGCTCCGCCTGCTGACAAAGCTCTTGAAACTGTACCGCATCCACAGTAAGCTCCGGACCGGGCTCCGGCAGGATAATGCTGTTTTCCGAGACAAGATACTTCTCTCCGGGAAATCCCACTGCAGCAAGCTTCTTTCTCGCCTGATACAAAAGATTATAGAAGCTGTTTCCCTCATCTGACAAGTCACGATAGCCCAGAATATTGCCAAGAATTTCTGTCTTGGAAACGCCTCGTTTCTGATTCAGCCACACAAACTGCAAAAGGCGGATATAGTTGGCGCTGGCAGCATGACCGAAACCAATGGTCCGCCCATTGACCTTGACTGAAAATCCTCCAAGCATGTGTATCTCTACATGGTCCGGCTTTTCCCCCATAATATCTCTCCCCTTAAAAGCGCAATTGCAATCCCCTTTTTGCATGCACTGCGTCATTCTTTATACCATATTAATGCATGTTGTATAATATTGCAAAGGTTTTTAGAGATTTTTACCAAATTTCTCAATATTAAAAGGCAGTCTGCATAGCCTTCCCTTGCAAACTGCCTTATTTTTAGTTATTTTTGTTTATTATGTTATGGTTTTTATGTCTTTGCTACAAGCCCATGATCCGGATGCTTAATAACAGAACTCCTCTGCCCAATAGGTAACGCCATTCATTTCATAGGATGAAATTGCCACCTTAGTGAAATCTGCCTTAAGGATGTTAGCCTTGTGCGCAGGAGATGCCATCCATGCATTTACAACGGCATCTGCTGTGGCATAATTCTCTGCAAGATTCTCGCCATACACCACATCCGGATTCACTGTGTACCATGCACTACCATCTGGTCTTGTATGTGAGAATTTCCGCGTGATCTCCTCAGCTCTCTCATCTGCCGCGCTCTGCAGAGCTGCATCACCGGTGCTAAGAGGATTAAGACCTGCTGCGATACGGATCTGATTGATCTTGGAAACTGCTGCTTCGGTCTGTGCATTGGTAGAGGCAAAGGCTGTCATGCTGAAAAGTGATGCAAGAACTAATGTTAATACAACGAATCTTCTGATTAAGTTTCTCATTTCTTCTCTCCTCCTGTGCCATAGGGAAGAGGAGATGTGATCCAAGAAACATATCTCAGAAGGGATAGAATCCTTTTCTGATCCATGAGTGCAACTGGCTGACATTTTCAGTCCCTATAGCTTTGCGTCACCGGATTTCTCCGGTTTTGCTAAATATGAATTTGATAAAAAAATTTGACACTGTGGAAGCACAGTGCCAGTCAACCTGAATCTTCGCTGAATTAATTTTCTAAACGGATAGAGAATTAATCTCCGGATAAAAGCGCCTTCTTTCCGAAGCTTTCGGAACATTTCACTACTCTCTGAAATGTGAAACTCGCTTTTACTTTTGAAGATTGCAACTGGCTGCCATTTAAGGCCCTATAGCTTTGCGTCGCCGAATTTCTCCGGTTTTGCCCATCAAACTCCAGGTTTCAAGTCTGATGGTAAAGAATAGCATCGGAATGAATTCCCTTCTTTACTTCTCTTCTACTCTTTACGATTTTTATTATATCATTAATATTTTAAATTTCAATAGTCATATAGCATTTCATAAAAAATTGTGTCGATCGTGCCGAGATATGTCCCCATCTCCAAAACTTTTTTAAAAATGTGGTCAAAAAAGAGGCTGCTGCCGACGACTGATATGCTTCCAATTCATGGGATTCAGAAGTATGAGTCCCATGAATTGGATAATGCATAACTGTACGTTAGTAACAGCCTTACTTACGTAAAACGATGGCTTCCATTTGTTCCGTCCGGCGTATCCGCTTTGCATTGGAAGCTACATTTGCATACTTACTGGACGCTATGATTCTGGATCCAGTCATACGTCAGTTTACCGAGGATATCAATACCCTTCACAATTTTTTCATCCGATGGAGAGGAGTAGTTCAGACGGAATCCATTGGAGATCCCTGCAGGATCTGCCAGGAATGCAGATCCCGGCACCAGAAGCACGCCCTTGTTAATGGCTTCTCTTACAAACGGATATGCATCCATGCCCTCCGGTAGAAACGCCATGACAAACAGACCACCCTCCGGCGTGCTGAATTTCACATCCGGATGAAATTTAATCTTCATCTGCTCGAGCATAAGGGAAGCCTTGTGGCGATAGACGTTTCGTGAAGTCTCAAGGTGCGCATTCCAGTCATACTTTGTCATATATTCATTGCAGATGTACTGAAACAGCACGTTGGAGTGAACATCTGTGCACTGCTTGGCAACTGTAATCGGGTTTATCAGTGACTTGTCAAAAACCAGGAAACCAATCCGGAAGGCAGGTGCCATGGTTTTGGAGAAGCTTCCGCAGTACAGAACCCGACCATCCGTATCCATGGACTTGATGGTCGGAACATTGCTCCCGGCAAATCTCAACTCGCCGTAGGGGTTATCCTCCAGGATCATAATGTCATATTTCTGACAGATCCGGTATACTTCCTTCCGCTTGGCAAGTACCGTTGTGATATCTGTCGGATTTTGGAAGGATGGAATGGTGTAGAGGAAACGAACTTTCTCTCCCGATGCCGCGAGACGCGCAAGAGTACTCTCCAATGCTTCCGTATCCATACCATCCATCTGCATCGGGATACCGACAAGCTTGGCGCCATAAGAACGGAAGGTATTAAGACAGCCAACAAATGCAGGCTCCTCCGTGAGCACCACGTCGCCTTCATTCACAAGCACCTTTGTCGTAAGGTCTGCGCCCTGCTGACCTCCGGAAACAATAAACAGCTCGTTTTTTCCAAAATCAAAGCCTTCCTTCTCGGCAAGATAACGCTTCAGCGTATCCCGGAGCGGTGTATAGCCTTCCGTCAGACCATACTGCAGCACAGAGATCGGGTCATTGGTCAAAACCTCCGCCGCAATCTCCTCTATTTCCTTTACCGGAAATGTTTCAGCGGAGGGATTGCCGCCACCAAAGGATATCATATTGGGATCCGCACCGAGCTTAAACAGTTCACGAATCATCGAACCATGCAGAGAAGCCATCTTGTTTGAAATTTCTGGTGCCATATTTATCTGTTCCTTTCCATACCATCAGCTATTGAGATGATCATTTTGAGTATATCCTTATTATACCGCTGGATACTTACAGGGCGGTATATCAAATTATGGAATATGAGCTATGTCCTTAAGAATTGCAGCGCATGCATCCTCTGTGAATGCATAGTTCACGAAGTATACGCAATGCTCTCTACCAGTGCCGCGTGCACTACAAATCTCTGATTGCCATCCGTCCGCCCGGTACAGGTGGACAGCGTAATCAGCTTAGGATGCTGTGTAAAGTCCACTGCGCTTTGATCAAAGGTTTTATAGGATGAGTTCCGGAGAATCATCTTGACATACTGCTCATATCCCTGGTCTCCGTCAAAATCATTATAGACCTCACTCCCATCCACCGTCTGATAAAAAGAAAATATCCTGTATTTCCGGACTTCATCCTTTAAATAAATATAGATATAGGGATCGGAATCCACAAGTCCGGACTTAGTCGCAAAATGCTTTAATTTCCCAAACATAGAACCGTTTTTCATATTATGCCCAAAGATAAAGGTATTGGCATCGTTAAAATCTCTCACCGCATTGGCGTCCAAAAAAATGGAACCTGCAAAGTTGTTTCTATTCTCAAAGGTGCGGTGTAGATAGTTGGCATTATCCACGCTGTATACAACCGGATATTTAATGCTTAAAGCGGGAATGTCTATGACGCCAACAAAATCGTCGTTGATAGATTTCAGCTTATCGTAATCTATGCTGAGATACTGATACGGTGGTTTAACATATTCCGTGCTCTCCAGTACAGAAGTTTCCTCTGTCTCATCTGACATAGAGCTTTCCTGTGCGGAAGCTTGATCCTGGGCTTCCGTCATGTACTCCTGCAATACGGCATACTCGGAATCCGCTTCACGGTATGCCATAAAATCACGGAGAAATAAAAAGCCAAAAACACCGATCGCCACAATCAATACAACCGGGATCATATAAAAGAGGAAAGACCCTTTCCGTTTATTTTTATCTTTTTCCATATTGTTACTTCCTGACAGACACTATTTCATGTCCAATGTATTTTAAATTAAGTATATACGATTCTATTCATTTTTACAAAACGAAAGCCGAATCCATTTGCTCTCCTGACATAAAATTTCAAGCCTCTGTTGATATTATTTTTTTCCGCTGCGGTAGTATAAGTGATTGGTCCAAAGGGGCTCTGTTTTTTGCAATGTAAAAAACATGTTTTGCGTTATATATGCCTAACCAATTCCTAGTTTCCAGCAAGGAATTAATTTTCAGAAAAAATACAATTTTCGAAAATTATTGCTATTGTTTAATGCGTAAATTTGAGATACAATAAGCTCACGATGTACATGAGTACATAAACACTTAAGTATAGTTCAGAGGAGGAACTTTATATGGCACATACAATTAGTGATGATTGCATCAGCTGTGGATCCTGCGCTTCTACTTGTCCTGTTGGCGCTATTTCTGAGGGCGAGACCAAGTACGTTGTAGATGCTGATACCTGCATCGATTGCGGCGCTTGTGAGGAGGCTTGCCCAACCGGAGCTATCACAGCTGCATAAATTTTAAAAATCCAAAGAGCCGATCTCGGTCAGGAGATCGGCTCTTTTTATTTGCCTCTGAATTTTTTTATACAGCAGTGCTCTTTTTCATTACATTTTTCAGTTGATATATTTGACAGAACAGTTTATGATAATTGAGCTTTCAGACATGTATTGTTTTATTTTATATGGAAATAAATGAGTAATAACACTAAAAAAGTTCTTGATCCCACTTCATTTAACGGCATTCTTGCAGGTCTCACAAAGCTTGCCAACAACTCTCATAATGTTGTTTCCCTGGATGAGTTTCAGCAGGCTTTTGCAGACTATGATGTTACAGATGAACAGTTTAACAACATTCGTGCGTTTCTTGAAATGAAAGGCATCAGCATCAGCGACACACTCAAAAGCCGTCCGCTTGCAAAGCCTGCCGCTGCTACCAAAACCTCCGCGCCTCAAGCCTCTTCTGCTTTGCAAAATCAGGAGGATGACATGCCTATGGATGAAGATCTTATGGAAGAGGAGGAGGACGAGGATAACTATGACGATAATCTTTCTGACGAAGATCGCGAAGTCCGGAATCTTAACCTAGACTCTATCGCATCCTTATCAGAAATCAGCACTGATGATCCGGTCCGTATTTATCTTAAGGAAATCGGCACCATACCGCTCCTTACGCCTGAGCAGGAATATGATCTTGCAACCAAAAGCAAGAACGGTGACATGAATGCCAAACGGCGCCTGATCGAAGCCAATCTCCGCCTGGTCGTATCTGTTGCTAAAAGATACACCGGACGTGGCATGAGCTTCCTGGATCTTGTCCAGGAGGGAAATCTCGGTCTCATGAAGGGTGTTGATAAGTTTGATCCGGATAAAGGATTTAAGCTCTCGACCTATGCCACATGGTGGATTCGCCAGTCTATCACGAGAGGGCTTGCAGACCAGGCACGTACGATCCGTGTTCCTGTACACATGGTTGAACTGATCAATAAAGTAAACCGCGCTTCCCGTAAGCTGTCTCTTGAGCTCGGACATGAGCCAAGTCTTGAGGAGCTCTCACAGGCGCTGGATATCCCGGTGGACCGTCTGCAGGAAATTCATGACATCGCTAAGGATCCTGCTTCCCTTGACAGTAAGGTCGGAGATGAAGAGGATACGAGCCTCGGTGATTTTGTGGCCGATGACAAAATCGGTACACCGGAGCAGGCAGCATCCAATACCATGATGCGTGAGGAAATCGACAAGGTTCTCAACGATCTCAAGGATCGTGAACGGGAAGTTTTGATCCTGCGTTATGGTTTGCAGGACGGTAAGGAACGCACACTGGAGGAAGTCGGTCAGATTTTTGGTGTTACAAGAGAGCGTATCCGTCAGATTGAGTCCAAGGCTCTTAAAAAATTGAATCTTCCTAAATACAGCAATTCTCTGAGAGGATTTCTGGAGGATTGATTTATAGGAAGATGAATCTGTAATAATTTATTGGCACATAATTCGGGGCTGTAAAAATAAAAATAGAAATAAAATAGCATCTTAAGCTAAAAAGAAGAAGTCTACATTAAAAGCCTGAAAAAACTTGTCCTGCAGAAAATACGTTTCCACCTGACCGTATAAAACGGGAAGCTGAAGCTATCTACAGGGCAAGTTTTTGATTGCACATTTTTGATTGAATCTACTTTTAGTATGCAATTTTATTGTTACCGTGTGAATTTTCACTTTAATCCTGAAGCGCTGTTTCGATTTCTCCAATTCTACGCTCAATTTCATCCACCTGCACATTGAGGGATTCTGCCTGATTCCGGATCGTTTCATATTGCTGGCAGGTAGTTTTAAGTAGTTCATCATCCAGGCAGAAGACTCCCAGAGTAAAGCTATACGGATATTTAAACTTTTTTTCTCCCGATGCAAAGCTCAAAACTGCATAGCCCTTGTCACAGGATTTCACCTGACCATCTCCATACTTCACATGTCTGAAATGTCTGCCTGTAATGTCCGGCAGCGTCGGAACGCTCATCTCTACTTTACTTTTCTGCTCTCTGAGATCATCCACTTGATCTCTAAGCTTCAGAACCTCCTGCAGCAGTGCATCTCTTTTTTCACGTTCACGTTTGCTGAGCTTTGGTGCCCTCGGTGCTTCAGATTTTGAACCACTCATACAACCTCCTTATCTGATCCTAAAATCTATTTTCACCTTTATTATAACCTAATTCCGGCTTTAAAGACTCCCCTAAAACAGATTTTAAGCCTTTTCTTATGTACAAAATATTTCTTCCTTTAACGTTATTTTGGTGACATTTTATTTTATCAAGCTTATAATAGAACTAAGAAATCGTTGTACAGTACGAGCGTGATGGTCTTACAAAAGCTTACAAAGAATATGGAGGGACACGTATGAGGAAGCTTACACACAATGAAATTATTGAGTTAAGAGCCTGCAAGTATATGGATAATCCAAGACAAGAGCTTTACACAAGGCTGGAGAGGTTCTATGCAGATGATCCTGAGGCATTGAAGGAATTTAAGGAGCTGCAGGAGCTTGCCAAGGAGGTGGAATTTCTGCCCAATACCGATGATACCAATTCCAAGGTTTCTCAGGCTTACAGCCAGTCCAATCATGTATATTTTGAACGTATGCGTGACATGCTGCTCTCTCTCGGATATACCCCGGAAGCAGCCGAGGAAGATGAGGGGAAACGTCGGTCTGTATGGGAGCTGGTCGGCGAGGTGCTCAACAACTATGACAAGACTCTCAAGGTTAAGGGTCCCGGATGGAGCACCATGGGCAACAGGAAGTAAGAATCGCATAACACCCCATAGCCACATAAGGACTATGGGGTGTTGCAATGTGTAAAGATGGCGGATCAACTTACGTATGCCGGCGCATAAGGCATACCACCTCAATATTATTGGTTTGCGGAAACATATCTACCGGGCAAACCTTCTCTACATGGTATCCTGCGGTCTGCAATGGAACCAGATCTCTTGCCAGGCTTTTGGGCTTGCATGCAACATAAATCAGAGTATCGACACCATACTCAATAATCTTTCTAAGAGGCTTTGGCTGTACGCCGTCTCTCGGCGGGTCCAGAATAATCAGATCCGGGCGCGGTGCATCCTCTCTTGTGCCATCCTCGTGCAAAAGCTCACCACCCTCCTGGATCACCTTCATAACATCTCCTGCAATAAAATGGCAATTGCTAATTCCATTGAGTCTGGCATTGTCTCTTGCAGCATCGACAGCCTCTTTTACAATCTCAACGCCGATCGCCTGACTGGCAACAGAGCTCATAAGCTGCGTGATGGTACCGGTTCCGGAGTATAGATCATAGATCACCGGTTTGTGCGCAGTGGATCCGCTTTCCTGATCATGCTTCAAAAGATCATATCCTGCATATTCCCGTACCTTTGTATACAGCCTCTCCGCTCCGAGGGAATTGGTCTGGAAAAAGCTGAAGGGTGTAATCCGGAAGCGAAGCCCCAGAAGCTCCTCATAAAAAAAGCTCTCACCATACAGAACATCTGTCCCGTTGTCAATCACCGCATCCGAGAGAGATTCATTTCTTGTATGCAGAATGCCGGCAAATTTTCCTTCCAGTGCTCCCGAGCTTTCCAGCCGCAGCATACGATCCTTCCAGCCGTTTAAAACCATAGTCTCCGGATCTGCTGCTTTTTCCGCGGAATTTTCATCACTGACAATCTCATTCATCCGGCTCTGAAACTCTCCTGTCTCAAATTCCGCAGTATCCGTAGACGTTACAAGATCTACAAGGATCTCCCCGGTTTTACTGGCGCGCCTTACAAGCAGGTGGCGAAGATATCCTGTATGAGTCCGCTTATGAAAGTAATGGATGCCAAGCTCTGTAAAATACATGCGCGTCTCATGCAGAATCCGATCGACATCCTGATGAGGAAGCTGGCAGTCATCTGTATTAAGGATATTATAAAAGCTCTTTTTCTGATGCAGTCCCAGAGTCAGCGGCCCATCCTTCTCACAATCTCCAAACGAGAACTCCATTTTGTTACGGTATCCCGTGGAGAGAGGAGATGGAATGATCGGTTCAAACACATACGGCTCCCGGATCACCGGATCCAATAGCTCTCTTACCTCCCTTTCCTTTCGGTTAAGCTGTTCTTCATAGGGAATCCCCTGATAGTAGCATCCGCCGCACTTCCCGGCATTCTGACATAATCCCATACTTCTCTCCATTCACGGTAACTATACCGCTTTATATTTTATGTTCATTCTTTCATATCCAGCTCCGCAATCATAGCCTGGCTCCAGGCTTCAGCGGATATCTCAGTCCTTTGCCGGATCATTAAAAAACAGGGTATGTCAACTCGGCATACCCTGCTGTTTCCACGGAACCTACTTATTTTTCCGGTACAACATCCGCATCATCGGAATCAAAGGCATCATCGTAATCATCATAATCCTCAAGATAATCCGGTGCGACAAAACGATACACTGCATATGCAATTGCCGCAACTGCTGCAACACAGCCAATCACAGCAAGCACTGTCATTACGATCTTTTTGGTTTTTTCATCCTGTTTTTTTTCTTCCAGGAACTCTGAAATTCTGGCTCTGTCGATCAGATCCTGCGCTTTTTCTGTAAACTCCTTAGCATTGGTCCTGAATGTATCTACATTAAATCTGTCCATTTTATTAACCTCCCGGGAAGCTTTACCTGTTTTTATTATTATAGCATCAGGGTCCTGCAAATACCACAGCAATTTGTGAAACCCCATTGCAGTAATTGGGGAAGTGGAAAGCCCCATTGCGGATTTATAACAGCTTACGAAGCTTTGCAAAGCTTGCAAACATTTTTTTACGCCCTGCCTTGTCAAAATCCACTACAACCTCAAAATCTTTTTTGCCATCGACAACAGAAACCACCGTGCCTTCTCCAAATTTCACGTGTCGTACACGATCTCCTGCTCCATAGTCAAGAGAACTGAGCCTCTGCTCCGAGGTTTTCTGCATATAGCCCGGGATTCCGCTGCCGCTTCGTTTTCTGCCGGTAGCACCTGCTCCTGATCTGCCGCGCAGTCCGGATGGTTTTTTGCTCTCCAGATATCCGGTACTGCCCATGCCGCGTAGCCCATAAGAATTGACTCCGTAGCTTCCGGAGACTGTGCCTGTATGTCCGCCGATGACTCTGCCAAAGCGGTCATCCTCCCGGTTTCCGGCATTCCTGCGCATCCCCATATCCATGCCATCATCAAATGGTGTACCGGAGAAGTCTGAAAATCCATCGATATCTACTCTGGATGGATACAGCAGCTCTTTGGTGATAAGCTGATCCGGAATTTCATCAATGAAACGACTTGGTTTCATCCTCTGATATTCTCCGTTAACCATACGGCTCCGGGCGGAGGTCATAACCAGCTCCTGCTCGGCTCTCGTAATGCCGACATAGCAAAGCCGCCGCTCCTCCTCCAGATCCTCCGGGTCATTCATGGACATATATCCCGGGAACAATCCATCACTCATACCAACAAGATATACCTTAGGAAACTCAAGTCCCTTGGCTCCATGCAGTGTCATAAGGGTCAGGGTATCCTTGCTTTCATCCGCGCGGTCGATATCCGCCACCAGAGATACCTCCTCCAGGAATTCGGAAAGCTTCGGCTTCTCTGCCTCTGCCTGATAGGATGCCGCCTTGGAAACAATTTCATCGATATTTTCAAAGCGGGTTTCTGCTTCAATCTCTCCTTCGGCTCTGAGCTCCTCGCCATAACCGGTATCGTCCCGGATCGATTTGATCAGATCCTGAATTGTAAAGCTTTCCTTAAACTTAGGATCCGCCTCCTGATCCAGGTATCCGGACCTCCTGAGCTTATCCCGATATCCCTCTATCATTTCTGTAAATTTCTTAAGCTCACGTCCAGCTTTGCCGCCAATACCGATTGTATCCGCACGGCATGCAGCTTCATACAATGTCATCTGATGTGCTGCATCCGAGTTCGCCTCCGCAAACATATGGAGCTTTTGAATGGTGGAAGCGCCAATGCCCCGCTTTGGCACATTAATGATCCGTTCCAGTGCAATCGTATCCGAGCCGTTGGCAATGACCTTCATATACGCAAGAACATCCTTGATTTCCTTACGCTGATAAAAGTTCACACCGCCGATGATCTGATACGGAACATTACGGTGGATGCACTGCTCCTCAAGGAGACGGGACTGCGCATTGGTTCTGTAAAGCACTGCCATATCATGGTATGCGCGCCCATTGTTCTGTACCTCCTTCCATACATCGGAAATCACGGCATTTGCCTCGTCATTTGCATTCTCAAACTCATGAAAGACCACCTCGGCTCCACCCTTTTTTTCCGTCCAAAGCTTTTTAGGCTTTCTGCCGGTATTATGACTGATAACCGCATTGGCAATGTCAAGGATCCTGGATGTAGAGCGATAGTTCTGCTCAAGCTTTATTACATGGGCCCCCGGAAAGAACTTCTCAAAGTTAAGGATATTGTTGAGATTTGCGCCCCGGAACTTATAGATACTCTGGTCATCATCGCCGACTACGCAAATGTTGTGATACTGCCCCGCAAGGAGATGCACTAGCTCAAACTGGATGTCATTGGTGTCCTGGTATTCATCCACCATGATATAGCGGAAGCGATTCTGGTAGTATCCCAGCACGCGGTCATCTGTTTTAAAAAGCTCTACCGTCTTGATGAGGAGGTCATCAAAATCAAGCGCATTGTTCTGATGAAGCCGCTTCTGATACTCTGTGAAGCAGTCTGCAATACGACGCTGTCTTAAATCCGATCCGGCTGCTTTACGGAAATCCTCCGCATCCATACCTTCGTTTTTAGCACTGGAAATCGCTCCCAGGGCGGCTCTCTCCCGGATCAGCTTGGGATCAATATTGAGACTTTTAAAAACCTGCTTCATGAGCGTAAGCTGATCATCTGTATCATAAATGGAAAAATCCGAGGTATAGCCGATCAGATCGATATGGCGCCGCAGGATCCGTACACACATCGAGTGGAAGGTGCTGACCCAGATTTCCCGGGCGCGCACTCCCACGAGCCGGTCGATACGCTCTCTCATCTCCCCTGCGGCCTTGTTGGTAAATGTAATTGCCAGGATATTCCATGGATCCACCCCGCAGTTTTCTATGAGATAGGCGGCTCTATGCGTCAGCACTCTGGTCTTGCCGGAGCCGGCACCTGCGAGAACCAGTACCGGTCCCTCCGTGCATCTCACCGCCTCCGCCTGCTCTTTATTTAATATGCTGTCGAGATTTTCCATTTCATGCTCCCCTATACTTATATATCGCGAACAAATGTTTATTATTTTTTGTATACGGGCTTTATTCTACCATAGATTTCTGCCTTACGGAAGTCATATTCACGAGACTCGCTTCGCACAAATCCGCATGAATTTCGCGCGCATGTATTTTGAGCTCATGCATTTTGACATGTAGTTTAAAAAACCACATCTTGTGGCAGATTTAAAACTATGCTATACTTTTTAGCATGAATAAAGATATTTTAAATGATTTAATTACATATCTGGAAAGCTTACACCACATAAAGGCGGACGACATCCCGGATCTGGATCTGTATATGGATCAGGTCACAGGCTTTATGGACGACCATCTTGCCAAGGTCAAGCGGCATCCGGAGGATAAGGCTCTGACAAAGACGATGATTAACAACTATGCCAAAAATCGTCTGCTGCCTGCACCGGTAAAAAAACGCTACTCCCGTGAGCATATTCTGATCCTGCTGTTTATTTACTATTATAAAGGAGTTCTTAACCTGACAGATATCCAGACTATCCTGGAACCAATCAATCAGAAATACTTCAGCAATGATAAAGATCTGAGTCTGGAGGATATCTATGAAACGGTATTTTCGCTGGAGGATAAACGGATGTCACATCTCATTGATGATGTGACAGACAAGTTTGAAACAGCTTCTCTGATGTTTCCGGAGGACAACGATACATCAGAATCTCTATCCCCGGAGGATCGGGATGAGCTAAGGATGTTTGCGTTCCTTGGAGAGCTTGGATTTGATGTGTATCTTAAACGACAGATGATGGAGCGGATCATTGATCAGATCCGTGCATCACAAAAAGACAAGGAAATGAAGGAAAGCACGCAGAAGCGTGCCGTTAAAAAAAAGTGAGGCTTTAGCCTCACTTTTTTTCTTCCATACCTAATCTGCGAAATACCATATCATATCCATCCGCGCCATAATTTAAAGAACGATTGACTCTTGAAATTGTTGCAGTCGATGCACCGGTGCTTTTGGCAATGTCCAGATAGGTGTGCTGCTCTCTCAGCATCTTGGCAACCTCATACCGCTGCGCCATGGAGATCAGCTCATTGATTGTACACACATCCTCAAAAAATTTATAACAATCATCCTTGGATTTTAATGTCAGGATCGCATCAAACAGATGCTCTACTTCTTTGGTTTTTAACTTGTCATTCATACTATAATCTCCCGTACCTCCAGCTCTCCACAGCTTAAATAGCGGATCACAGCCTCCACCGATAGACTTCACAGTTTTACGCTTTATCATAAGCGCTTTTTCACTTTACAACTTGAAAGCAATTTTAACACTCCGTATAAAAGAATGCAAGATGTAAGATATACTTTCTGGAAGCACTTTCCGGGAGAGCTTATCGATCGGGTAGAAAGTGCTGGGATATCTTATGGCATGATTTATGATGCTGTATTTTGCGATGGGGTTGTTTCAGAAGCTGTACTTTGCGCTTCTGTAGTTTCTGATGTTGTACTTGCTGCCTCGCTGCTGCCGTAGTTCCATCCGATTGGCGTCGGGCGTCGGGTATCAAATACCTGCTTAATATCCATCAAGTCCGAAACATGATCTGTCCCGCCGGAATACGCCTCATACAGCCGGTAGCCATCCAGGTTTCTTCGTCCCTGCCGGACGAAATTTTCTCCAAACTGGACCCAGTAAGGATTGGAATCCACATTGCAGAAATAGCGGAAGCCTGCGTTCTCAAGCATCACAAATTTCTGATTGCCAGCGGCATCATAGGGGTGCCAGTCCTGAATATCCGCGCCATATGGGTAAAGCATGATGTCGACCGGTCCCGGAAGGAGTGATGCGACATTTCTCTGCCAGCGGTCCGTATCACGGGTCAAGTCCTCCAGCGAACGGTCCGTAAAATTGATATGTCCCCAGCTGTGCGATGCAAGCTCATATCCATCCTCCACCAGTGCCTTGGTCAAGGTTTTTACGGTTTCACGATCTGCCTCGATGTTGGGATTTGCGGTGTTTTTAGGATCATAGGCTTCTGAAGCTGCGTCGTAGGTTTCATCCGTGCGGTAGCCGAGAACTCCGTTGTAGCCTGTGAATGCAATAATCGCCTTGTGTCCATGGTAACTGAAGTCCGGATGCTCCTCAATAAACTGGTCCAGTATCGGCACAATGTCATAATCTCCTACGGAAACATTCCCATCTGCATCTGTATACTGGAGCTTCAGCTTGCCGTCTGCATCCAGAACCATCTTGTCGGCAAAACCATGTCCCTGCATATATTCATAGTAGTTGACATCATCCTCGGATATGACAATCGGCTTTTTGCCCTCCGGCAGCATAATCTGCTTCTGCACCATTTTTTCCGTACCATCGGACTGTGTTTGTATTTCGGCAATGTCATGCATGCCGACCAGAACATAGCCACGCTCATAGAGCTGCTGAAGGATTGCTTCAAACTCCGGGATCGTTGTCATGACGGAGTTAAAGCTCTGCCCCAGTCGGTCATTGGTCAGAGCGCGGGTGGTGTCAACAATCAGGGTATGAAAAAAAACATGCGGGATTTTAGAATTATCCGCAGGCTGCAGCGTACCCTTACGGGCTTCGTAGTCGGAAATGGCTGCCCCGACATCGCTGTCCTTACCGTACTCCGAGCCTTGTAATAGCGAAATTGCGCCGTCATAGTCATACATGGCGGCAAGACGCTCTGCGGATATCAGTAAAGCCGTTTTCGGATTCGGTGCTTCCGTCGTCTCTGAAGCTGTAAGATCAGCCGCAGTGGCAATTGACGTATGCTTATCTGATCCTGTCTTGCCAAAACCATTATGTTTCAGAATCCTGGTTATGCCCATAGATGCCAGGATCACTGCTGCTATCACACATACCAAAAGTATCAAACGATATATAAAAACCTGATGGTTTCTACGCTTCTGACGCTCTCTGATCCGTCTTCGCCGTTCCTCTGCCCATGCGGCATCTGCATCCGGGCTTTCCTCAACAGAATCGTTATGAATTTCATGAACCATATTTTTGATCCCGTCTTTACCCTCGTCTTTATCTTTATCTTTATTTTTATCTATACCTTTATAAATGTCCTTATCCATTTTATAGCTCCCGAAGCTCTGCCCTTACATATATCACAGTAATACATCATACGGGTATATCAGCATTTCTATATGTTCCTTCCACGTGTAAATGTTTCAGTAATATAAACATCCCGTTGCAGATTTTTCATCTGTCTGTAATAGTGTAGCAAGTTACACGATCGGCTGCAAGCGTCGACGTGTACATGATATTTCACTACGAAATTTACGTTTACAATTTAGTCAGGATATTTCACAGGATGTCTCAGCCAAAAGATCTCATGCAGAGGCACCTTAGATCCGTATTCTGTTTGACAACTTATCCTGCTCTGCTATAATATGTAGTATTGAAAACTACATTACGAAAGAAGAAAACGATGGAATATAAAATTATTGGTGACAGCTGCTGCGATTATACAAAAGAAATGAAACAGGACCCGGCGTACTGCATCATACCATTGACTCTGGAAATCGGGGATTATACGGTGATTGATGATGATCACTTTGACCAAATAGATTTTCTGAAACGGGTAGCGGCATCTCCTGTCGGTCCCAAAACAGCCTGTCCTTCTCCGGAGGCGTATAAAGATGCGATAGAAGCATCTGATGCTTCTGAGGTATATATTGTGACCCTCTCGGAGCATCTGTCGGGGAGCTATCAGTCTGCCTGCGTCGGACTGCAGATGTACGAGGAGGATTGTCCGGATGAAACAAAGAAAAAGGTTCATGTATTCGGCTCGGACAGCGCATCGGCAGGACAGTGCAATATCTGTCTCCGCATAAAGGAATTAAAGGAGCAGGGGCTGGATTTTGAACATGTGGTAAAAGAAATCGATGACATGATCTACCGCATGCAGACCTATTTTGTACTGGAAAATCTGGATACGCTGCGTAAAAACGGGCGTCTCTCTGCAGTAAAGTCCCTGCTGGTCTCCGCCCTTAATATAAAGCCTGTTATGGGCGCAATACACGGCGTAATCATTCAGAAGGACCGGCAGCGTGGGATGAACCGTGCCTTAAAAAAGATGGTGGAAATTGCTGTAGCTGAAGCCGGCGGACCGGAAAAGACCCGTGATCTTCGTGTGGTAATCACGCATGTCAACTGTCCCGAGCGGGCAGAGTTTGTCAAAGAAGAGCTGATGCGTACTGCACCTTTCCGGGATATTGTCATTACAGATGCCATGGGTGTCGCTACAGTGTACGCTTGCGACGGCGGCATTGTAATCGCGCTTTGATACTCCACCCTCCCTAATCAGAGAGGGGGAGTTTTAAATTTCGCTGATATCTCACTGTACTCCAAAAGCAAGCTATTATAATTGCAGGCTATAACAAAGCCTATTAAAATATTTTCAAAATATTTTAATAGGCATAAACTAAAGAGCAGATTAAAGTTTTATATTTTCATCAAACAATGAAAAAAAGTTGGATGCTGTACTGTCCGGATGGGCTTTTAAATCTATGGTTTTCCAAAAAGGTTCCCGGAAACGGATAATATGCTGTCCGCTATAGTCGCCAAAACTTTTATCAAATGCGGTTGTACGGATAGAGGCTTCCAGCCGCTGTTTCCTGGCAAGGGTTGCCTCCTCGTCATATGCATTGACACACTTCAGAATATAGTATTTTCCATCCATTTCAATGATATCACTGATCTCGTTCTGCTCCAGTTGAAATGCCGCATCATAATATGCGTTGTCCTGTTCCGATTTTGCAAGTGTCACATTGATTTCCGGATCCTCGGAATATTGTCCTGCATAATACGCAAAGTTGGCGCCGGAGACATTCACATCCTGAAGCAGCTTCTCGGCAAGCTCTGCGTCGGATGTCACAATCTGCTGCACCTCGATGATTTTAGCATCTGCATCGGAAATCTCCGAGTTTACATTGCTGAGCAGATATTCTGCCGTTTTACATGCCACAAAATACTCTGTATACATGGAAACCACATCGGCTTCCGTACAATTCCCCATCATCGCAATGTCCTCAGCCGAGAGACTCTGAAAAAACGTATGGGAAATATTCCGGATGCTTTCCATCTCCGTGGAGGTTGCAATAATGCCTTTTTCCTCTGCAAGCATATTGAGTGTTTTTACATTTTGGAGAAACTCCCTGGATTTTGAAATAAAATATGCACCATAGGTATCCTCCTGTTGTCCCTCCAGTGGCAGATCCCATATCGTATCTCCAAAAATCTGCCGGTATCGGTTCCGTTCCGAGCCGACAACAATCATGCTCTCTGCTTCCGTGTAGCCTGCAACATCCTCTGTTTTCCCCGTAATTTCGATTCCCTTACAAGAAACTAAGCTGCATGCCAGAAGCATGCAGCTCAGCAATAGTATTGTCTTTTTTAAAAATCTGATCAAATTCATCGGCAATGTCTCTTATGTAAATCAATACTGCGTTTTAACGACAAAGGCAACAAGGATGCCAAGGATTGCCCCCGCCAGCACCTGCAGCGGCGTATGTCCGACATACTCCTTTAATTTCTTTTCAAATTCCTCCCCCTTCCAGTTAAAGGGATTATCCAGGAGGATCTTGTTAAGTATAACCGCCTGTTTGCCCGTTTCTCTCCGGACACCTGTGGCATCATACATCACAACAGAGGCAAGAACAAAGCATATTGCAAAATACGGGCTCTCCAGTCCGTACTGCAAGGCAGCGGCCGTAGTCAGCGCGCAGACCGTAGACGAGTGGCTGGATGGCATCCCGCCGGAGCCGGTCAGTCGCTCCCAGTTGATGCCTTTATTAAAATAAGCATCAATCGCGGTTTTCAGCACCTGCGCGATGGTCCAGCCAACAACAGCTGAAATCAGCATATAATTATCAAGTAAAGCATCCAAAAAATTCATTTTAATATCCGATCAGCCAGTCATACAGCTCCTGATACTTGAGAGCGCTCGTTCTCCAGGAGTAGTCCTTAAGCATAGCGCGGTCTACAATCTTGTTCCAGTCCCGTTTCCGGTCATAGTAAATCTGTTCCGCATAGCGGATTGTGCCAAGCATCTCATGTGCATTGTAATTAGCAAAGGAGAAGCCGGTTCCGGTATCCTCATATTCATTAAACGGCTCAACGGTATCCTTGAGTCCTCCAGTTTCCCGTACGATCGGAATGGTACCATAACGCAGCGCAATCAGCTGTGAGAGACCGCACGGCTCAAACAGGGACGGCATCAGATATGCATCGCAGGCTGCGTAGATCTTATGGCTGATTTCATTAGAATAATAGATCTGCGCAGAAACCTTGTCATGATACTTCCAGTCGTAATGGCGGAACATGTTTTCATACTTTTCATCACCTGTTCCAAGCACAACAAACTGGATATTGTCCTGGCAAAGCTCATCCATTACACACTGGATCAGATCGAGCCCCTTCTGATCTGTCAATCGGGAGACAATACCGATCATAAACTTGCCGGGATCGGCTGCCATGCCCCAGTCTTCCTGTAAAGCCTTTTTGTTTTTATATTTTTCCTTCCGGAAATTTTTCTGATTATATTGTTTTACAATATATGAATCTGTTTCCGGATTCCATTGATCATAGTCGATGCCGTTGACTATGCCACGGAGGTCATGTTCTCTGGCGCGGAGCAGTCCATCCAGTCCCTCTCCGTAAAACGGCATTTTGATTTCCTCTGCATAGGTTTCAGAAACGGTAGTGATGGCATCCGCATATACAATTCCACCCTTTAACAGATTTCCATCCTTCTTACACTCCAGCTTATCCGGTGTGAAATAGTAATCCGAGAGCTGTGTAAATCTCTGAATCGTCTTAACATCCCATACACCCTGGAATTTCAGGTTATGGATCGTAATGACAGATTTGATAGAGCGATAGAACTCACCGCCGGCAAAGCGATCATGTAAAAGCACCGGTACAAGTCCGGTCTGCCAGTCATGGCAGTGGATCAGATCCGGATGGAAATCCAGAAGCGGCAGCGCTGACAGCGACGCATAGCAGAAGAAGCAGAATTTCTCAAGATCCCAGTACCAGTCACCATAAGGTTTGTCGCCACTGAAGTAGGACTCATTATCAATAAAATAATATGTCACGCCATTATAAACATACTTAAGCACACCCACATAACGGCTCTGTCCAAGGTAATCCATGTAAAAATGTGTGACATACTCCATTTTTTCACGCCACTCCCATGGAATGCACATATATTTGGGGATCATAACCCGACAATCATAATACTCTTTGTCGATGGTTTTGGGCAGCGATCCTACAACATCTGCAAGACCTCCCGTTTTAATAAAGGGAACTGCCTCTGATGCCAGAAATAGTATGTTCTTCATAAAAGTTCATCCTCCAATTATCCCGACAACCGAAATTTTGATAATTTAAGTATACTCTTTTCACGATTCCCTAGCAAGAAGTTTGAGTTCTCTGGCATTGGCGAGAACCGCCTCCGTCACTTTGCCACCGGCAAGGAGCCGCGCAAGCTCCAGGATCGATGCATTCTCATCCAGTCTTGTAATGTCGG
The DNA here is from genome assembly GCF_052064775.1 of Oribacterium sp. HCP28S3_H8. NCBI lineage: Bacteria > Bacillati > Bacillota > Clostridia > Lachnospirales > Lachnospiraceae > Oribacterium > Oribacterium sp. HCP28S3_H8. The sequence continues at coordinate 105,010 of NZ_JBQHUZ010000005.1, forward strand.
TATGGGTGTGCCCGTCTGCCACCTTCTTTTCAATCATGAAATGAATGTCGGCTTTGGCAGCGATTTGCGGCAAATGCGTAATCAGAATTACCTGATGCATATGGGAAATACGCTTCAGCTTATCTGAAACCTTCTCTGCTGTCCTGCCGGAAATTCCTGTATCGATTTCATCAAAAATCAGCGTCGGGATTTCATCCGTATCCGCAAGTACGGTCTTAATCGACAGCATAATCCGGCTAAGCTCACCTCCGGATGCCACCTCTGTCAATGGACGCACCGGTTCTCCCGGATTAAGGCTTACCACAAAGTGAGCTTCATCCTGTCCGTTGGACGTCGGTTCCTTAAGCTTGCTGACCGGCAGGTCAAATTTCACATCCAGAAATCCCATCTCTGTCATTTCATTGCGAATGCGCTCTGCCAGCACTGCCGCGCCCTGCTTTCTTTTTTCTGTAAGCTGGCGGGAGAGCTCCTCAAGCACCTGAAATTTTTGCTGTACCTGTTTCCGACAGCTTTCCCTCGCGGCATCATAATCCTCAAGCTCTGCGAGACGCCTCTCTTTCTCTTCCAACGTCGTCTCCACCTTTTGAACCGTGCCACCGTATTTCACAAGGATGCTGCGTATGAAATCCAGCCGCTCTTCAGTCGCGTGGAAATCCTCCTCGTCGTACTCATTATCCTCAAGGTACTGATCCACATCCCGGAGCGTATCCTCTGCTATGGACTCAAGATCATAAAGACTATCTGAGATCTGCTTGAGCTCCTTATCATACTGCATCGCGTCCTGAATGTCCGAGATCGCTCTTGAGAGATCCACTTCCCTCAGGATTTCACGGGCACTTGCCATCGAAGCATAGATTGTCTGGGCATTTTGATATTTGCGGTACTTATCTGCAAGCTCCTCCTCTTCGCCTTCCTTAAGTTCTGCTTTCTGGATCTCATCAATTTCAAATTTCAGGAAGTCCAGCTCCCGCTGTCTCTGTCCTTCATCAAGGGAAAAGCTCTCCAGTCTTTTCTTTTCATCGCTCCAGGCACGATATGCCATAGCCACCTGTTGACGGAGCTTACCGGTCTCGGCTTCCTGGAACTGATCCAGGATTCTGAGATGCGCGCCATCCTTAAGCAGGGACTGATGCTCATGCTGCCCATGGATATCAATCAGCATTTCCGTAAGCTGGCGTAATTTAGAAAGTGTAGCTGTCTGGTCATTAATCTTGATCTCCGATCTTGTCCTGGAAATCCTTCGCCGGATGATAACCTGTCCCTCCTCCGGCTCTATATCCATCTCCCGCATCCGCTCCATCTGCTTATCTGTGAAATCGCCAAAAACAAGTTCCACAAAGCCGGATTCTTTCCCTGTACGGATCATATCCTTACTGGATTTCTGCCCGAGCGCAAGGTTAATAGAGCCAATGATGATGGACTTACCGGCACCGGTCTCACCGGTCAGTATATTAAGTCCGGCGCCAAATTCCACATCCGCCGATGCGATCAGAGCGAGATCCTTGACATGAAGATGGTACAGCATTTCCCCCGATTTCCTCCTTAATGTAAACAGTCAGTGATTGATAATCTCTCTTAATCTGGCAAGAACCTCCTCTGCATCCTCAGGATTTTTTATAGCACACATAATGGTGTCATCTCCTGCAAGAGTGCCTACGATCGGCTCAAAGCTCATCTGGTCCAGTGCTGCTGCCACTGCATTTGCCATACCGGACATGGTCTTAATAACCAGGAGATTTCCGGCAGTATCCATGGAAAGCAGTCCCTCCCGCAGTACCCGGATATATTTATCCGTGTGCGTACTCTCGTTACGGGTCATGACCTGATAATACTGCCTTCCCTCACCATCTGTCACCTTGGACAGCTTCAGCTCCTTGATATCTCGGGAAACGGTTGCCTGTGTCACCCGGAAGCCTTCCTGGTTCAGGAGATCTGCAAGCTCCTCCTGCGTTTCAATTTTTTTGTGGCTGACCAGCTCTATGATTTTCTGATGTCTTGATTTTTTCATTACTATTCCTCATCAGCAAGCCTCAGGCTTCCTTCATCTTTTCTCTCAGTATTTCCAAAAAGCTCTCTTTATGCAGCTTAACCAGTGTGGTCTGCTCCTCCGCCTTATAGATGCGGATCACATCGCCCACCTCAAGATCAACAATATTTTCACCATCAAAGGCAAGCACAGAATTTTCCGACTTGGCATACACCTCAATCATACGGGTATTATTGAGTACAATGGCTCTTCCATTTAAAGAGTGTGCGCAGATCGGTGTCAGGATATGCACCGGTGCTGTCGGCGATACAATCGGTCCGCCGGCAGAAAGATTATACGCGGTAGATCCGGTCGGCGTTGACACAATGATACCATCTGCGGAATAATCGCCAAGCTCCTTGCCATTATAAAAAATATTGTACCGCACGATACTGATCCCGTTTTTACGAGAGAGCAGAATCTCGTTTAACGCAAGACCCTCTGCAATCATCTGTCCCTGCCGGTAAACCCTGCCCCGGATCATTTTTCTCGTATCCGGAATGTAATTACCGCTCAGAAGCGCGTCCAGTGCAGCCCTGATATCCTCCTTCCGGTTGATCTCCGTAAGGTATCCGAGATGACCTACATTGATGCCCAGGATCGGAATTTCTCTGCCCTGCAGCGTATCCGCCGCCCTCAGAATCGTTCCATCTCCGCCAAGCGTAACAATCGCATCCGACTCCGCAAGCTCTGCCTTGGAATATCTTTCCTCACGGAACACACTGTAAAGTATATTCCGCTCCTCAAGATATTCCACGATGCTTTGTGCATAGCTCTCTGCATCCTTTTTTCTCTTATTTACAATTAGTGTAATTTTCATTTACTTATCCAGCTGCTCGTGTGATAGTCTGACGATTTCCTCTGCCTTTTCCGGAAGCCAGTCCGGAGCTGGCGCAGCCTCTCCTCCAGGGTTTAATGTAAGAAGTGCAAGATACTCGATATTTCCCTCCGGTCCCTTGATCGGAGAGTACGTGAGTCCCTGAAGCAAAAAGCCTGTTTCATATGCAAAACGGATGGTGCGTTCAATCACTTCCTTATGAACGCTCTTATCCCTCACAACGCCCTTTTTGCCAACCTGCTCCCGACCCGCCTCAAACTGCGGCTTGATCAGGCATACCACCTGTCCGTCCGGAGCCAGCAGTGTCTTAACTACCGGAAGAACCAGCTGCAGACTGATAAACGAAACATCTATGGAAACAAGTCCGGCGGAAACCCCGAGATCCTCCGGCTTAACATAGCGAATGTTGGTTTTTTCCATGCAAACCACACGCGCATCGTTTCTAAGCTTCCAGTCCAGCTGTCCATGTCCTACATCAATAGCAAAGACCTTGATGGCTCCATTTTGCAGCATGCAGTCGGTAAAGCCTCCGGTAGAAGCGCCAATATCAATGCAGACCTTACCGGACGGATCCACGCCAAATGCATTGATTGCCTTTTCCAGCTTAAGTCCGCCCCTGGAAACATATTTCAACACGCTTCCACGGATCTCAATCTCGCAGTCCTCAGGAAACACGGCTCCTGCCTTGTCCTCTTTTTGTCCATTGACATAGACAATTCCTGCCATGATGGTCCGCTTTGCCTTTTCTCGTGATTCCTGCAGCCCTCTCGTTACGAGAAGCACATCAAGTCGTTCCTTTTTCACAGGATATTACTCCTTCTGCCTGTAGTTTACGGATGATGGAATCTGAATCGATCCCAAGTCCCTCTCTGAGCTTAGTAACATCGCCATGCTCCACGTACATATCAGGGAGCGCGATATTGATAACCTTAACCTCCGGATGATACTGGTGAATATATTCTGTTACCTGTATGCCATAGCCGCCCTGCAGCACGTTCTCCTCCAGCGTAACAATGACCCGGTGATGCTCTGACAGCCTGTCCAGAATTTCCGTATCAATCGGTTTGATAAATCGGGCATTTACCAGCGTAAAATCGTATCCCTTTGACATACATTTTTTGCGAATGTGATCTGCCGTTGATACCATGGAGCCTGCAGCAATAAAAGCCACATCGCTCCCCTCATACAGCATCTCTGCCCTGCCAAGCCTGATCGGCTCCCGGAATTCCGAAAGCTCCTGATACGCGGTGCCTCTTGGGTAACGCAGGCTGATCGGTAAGGTATACTGCAACGCAAATTCCAGCATATCCTCCAGCTCATGAGCATTTTTAGGCGCCATCACCGTCATATTAGGAATACAGGTTAGATACGAGTAATCAAAAATCCCCTGATGCGTTTCCCCATCCGATCCGACAAGACCTGCACGGTCAATGGCAAATACAACATGCAGCTTCTGCAGACACACATCATGTACAAGCTGATCAAATCCTCTCTGCAGGAAGCTGGAGTAGACAGCAAAGACCGGGTGCAGTCCCGCGCTCGCCATACCGGCTGCGGATGTAACAGCATGCGCCTCTGCTATACCTACATCAAAAAATCGCTCCGGATATTTCTTTGCAAACTCCCAGAGTCCTGTTCCGTCTGCCATTGCAGCTGTAAGCGCAACGAGCTTCGGGTCCTTTGCTCCAAGCTCCAGCATTTTCCCGGAAAAAATATCGGTATAGGTAGGTGACGTCTTGGGATGCTTTGTCTGTCCGGTCCTGATATCAAATGGAGATACCCCATGATATTTCCATGGAAATTTCTCTGCCGGAGCATAGCCCTTGCCTTTTTTTGTAATGACATGCACAAGCACGGTATGATCCAGCTTTTTGGCATCCTCGATGGCCTTCTGCACCGCCCGGATATTATGTCCGTCGATCGGTCCAAGATACGTAATGCCCATATCCTCAAAAAGCATACCTGGAATAATCAGCTGCTTAATGGAATTTTTGGTTTTCTGGATCTTATCCACAATCGGTTTCCCAACGCCCGGAATAGATAATAAAAACCCACCAACATTGCTTTTGAGCTGATTATAGCCTCTGTCCGACCGGATTCCATTGAGATAGCGGGACATTCCCCCCACATTTCTGGAAATGGACATATTATTATCATTAAGCACAATGATAAAGTTTTTTTTCATGCGTGCAGCATTATTAAGGCCTTCATACGCCATACCGCCGGTTAAGGCGCCATCTCCGATCACTGATACCACAGTATAGTTCTCGTGCAGCACGTCTCTTGCCTGCGCAATCCCCAGTCCCGCTGAAATAGAAGTCGAGCTGTGACCTGTACCAAAGCAGTCATACGGACTCTCGTTTCTTTTAGGGAAACCGCTCATGCCGCCATACTGACGGAGTCCATCGAAATTATCCTTTCTTCCGGAAAGGATCTTATGAGTATAAGCCTGATGACCGACATCCCACACAATCTTATCCTTGGGCAGATCCAATGCAAGAAAGAGACCGATCGTGAGCTCAACTACTCCAAGATTGCTTGCCAGGTGTCCTCCAAGCTCAGAGGTTTTTTGAATTATAAAGTTCCGGATTTCTCCTGCGAGCTCTCGCAGCTCATTATCTGAGAGCCCTTTCAGATCCTCCGGACCATGAATATTGTCAAGCAGCATACCTGTTTTATTTCTCTCTGTTAATCAACCAATCTGTAAGCTCCCCGAGAAACTCCATTGTCTCTCTGTCAGTATGATACTGTGTCAGGGTCTTGAGTTTTTCCTCTGCATTCCGGGACAGTCTTTTTACTTCTGCGCGGGATGCATCAAGCCCATGGATGCTCACATACGTTGTCTTATGATTCTCCTCGTCTGAATGAATAGGTTTTCCAAGAATTTCTGTCGTGGAGGTTTCATCAAGGATATCGTCCTGAATCTGAAATGCGATGCCGACCTGCTCTCCGATGCTGCTGATCATGGAAAGCACTTCCGGTCCCTGTCCCGCCAGACAGGCACCGATCATCATGGAGCCCTCCAGAAGCGCAGCCGTCTTAAGCCGGTATATAAACATGAGCTGCTCCTCCGTAAGTTCTTTGCCGGTCATTTCCACATCTACAACCTGACCGCCAAGCATACCATAAATACCGGATTTACCGGCAAGGAGACGAAGCGCCTCCGTAAAAGCTGCAGCGTACTGCGTGGCTCCAGCATAGGCAATCTTGGGCGTATGATTTCCCGTCTCAATGCCTGCTTCCCGATTCATTCTCTGTACTGCCTGCTGAAATGCATCTGAAGTAATCTCAAAAGCATACAGAGACAAGGCATCCCCTGTCAGTGTCCCCATGTCCTCTCCATAGTGAAACCATGTGGATTCCCTTCCTCTCCGGTATTTATCTCCATCCATACAGGGCAGGTCATCATGACACAGGGAAAAGGTGTGAATCATTTCCATGCCGGTCATAAATGCCTCCAGTACCGGACGCATAAAATGATCCCATGCTGCATCCTTGGGGAAAAGCTCGTAAAACTCCATCATAAGCAGCGGACGCAGGCGCTTGCCTCCCGCTTCCACGGAATAATGCATAGCTTCAAGCACCGTTTTCTGCTCGCCTTCTGTATCCGGAAGATATTTCCGTATAATCTGCTCACAAATTTCTGTTTTATCCTTAAGATTAAGAGAGAATTCCTTCATCGTCTAACACCTTTACCTGTTTTTCGATCCGGTCAATGCTGTCATTTGCTTCCTTGATCAACGAAATCCCCTGCTTATACATATCAAAGGATTTTTCCAGACTGTCCTCTTTTTCCATATCTGCCAGCAGCGTCTCCAAAGCATTAAAAATCTCGGTAAGTGATTTCTTACTGCCGGTATCCGCCTTTTTACGTTTACGCACAGATTTTGATGATTCTGCTTCCTCTATAGCCATCAAGGCTCCTCTCTTTTCACCGTATGATCCACAATACTGATGATCTCTCCGTCAAGTAAGGTTGTAATCAGCTGATCGCCGTTCTGCACCTTTTGTATAGAATCCACCCGTCTTCCCTCCGAATCCCGGATATAGCCATATCCGCCGGAGAGCTTTTTTAAAGGAGACATCAGCTCCATTTTAGCCGTAAGAATTTCCAGGCGATGTCTCCTATCCTGTCGTATCTGATCCAGCCGTACACGCAGCGCCTTGTATTGCTCCAGCGTATTTCTCGCCTCCCGAACCTTCTGCTCCATATAGTTTTTAAGACTCCCCTCAAGCTCAATTGTTCGTTGGCGATCCGCAAGCAACACTGTCCTCGGATTGTATTTACCTGTTTTAAGGCGGTAATCCGAGACCCGCTGTCGTGCTGTATGCAGCTTGTCCTGTATTTCGTTGGAAAATGCCTCCTTATATCCGGCAAGGGATTCCATGAACTGCTGATAATCAAATACCGCAAGCTCTGCCGCAGCGGATGGCGTAGGTGCCCTCAGATCTGCCGTGTAGTCCGTAATGGTGGTATCAATTTCATGCCCTACAGCAGAAATAATCGGAGTATCCGCATCAAAAACAGCCTTAGCAACCGGTTCCTCATTAAAAGCCCACAGGTCCTCAATCGAGCCTCCGCCGCGTCCGACAATAATGACATCGAGGTTCATTTTGTCAAGTGTTTTAATGCCGGCGACAATAGACTGCGCCGCTCCGTCGCCCTGCACAAGAGCCGGATACAACACCAGCTCCACATAGGGATTTCTCCGCCGCGCAATCTGTACAATATCCCGTATAGCAGCACCGGTTTTAGCCGTAACAATACCGATTTTCTGCGCATATTTCGGAATCGGCTTTTTATACATCGGGTCAAACATCCCCATCTCCGACAACTCCTGCTTCAGCTGTTCAAATCGGATATACAGATCCCCGATGCCATCGGATGTAATCCCGCGTGCGTAAATCTGATAGCTGCCGCCTCGCTGATAAACCCCGATCGTTCCGGTAACCAGGACCTTCATGCCATTCTCTAATTTAAATTTCAGCCCCGCCCGGTCCCCGGCAAACATAATTCCGGAAATCTGCGAAGCTGCATCTTTTAAAGTAAAATAAATATGACCTGAGGTATGATATTTCAGATTGGAAATTTCACCGCTTACGGTAATCCCGTTAAGGACAAAATCCTCCTGAAACATATGCGCAATATATTGATTTACCTGGGTTACCGTGTATGCATTTTTATTCATTCGTGTTTTTTATTGACGAGAATATGCATGTTTTTACCATCCTGCGATTTCTCCATAAGCTCGCCCTTAGGTCTGGTATTTTTCTTTATCGAAGTCTCAGCGGCTGCCTTAGAGCTGTCCACAAGTCTTGCCAGCACACCGTTGACAAAGGATCCGGATTCCGGTCCTCCATATTTTTTGGCAAGCTCGACCGCCTCGTTGATGGCTACCTTCTCCGGAACCTCATCATCATACAAGATCTCATAAAGTGCAAGCCGCAGTACGCTTGCATCTGTCCTCGTCATACGTTTGGTCGTCCAGCCGGAAGCCGCGGCATCAATTTTTGCATCCAGCTCCGGGATTTTGGCAACAATTTTGGCAACCTCATCCTTGATCTTCCATTCATCCGCAGGAGACAGGTTTTCCAGATGGACTACACCATCGCCGTCCTCATAGTCAGGTGACTCAAAATAATTCGCAAGCTGATCCTGGATCTCATCCTCCGGATAAAACTGCGTGCTGAAAAGCATCTTTAACTTGTGATCTCTTTCTTCTCTCTTATTCATTTTCGTTTGTTACAACTCCGGCAATTTTAATATTAACATCCTGTACATGAAGTCCGGTCATACTCTCGATCGCCTGGCTCACCTTGTTCTGTACTTCTTTGGATACCTCCGGGATAGAGTAGCCATATTTAACATTCAGTGTAAGATCCACTGTCACATTTCCATCCTCAATGGCAATCTTAACCCCTCTGGATAAATCGCGGATGCCCATTCTGGCGATAATTGCTCCGGACCATCCTCCATCCATGGAGTCAACACCCTCCACTTCAGTCGCAGCAATGCCACTGATGATTGCAACTACTTCGTCTGCAATGATGACCTGACCGTTGCCGTCCTTTTCATAAACAACGTGTGTTGATCTCTCTTCGTTTTGCTCCATGTATGAACCTCCATCTGGTTTTGTGTTTTTAAGAACGATTTCCATACTTATGCGAACATAATACCACAATTATGCATAAAAAGAAAATATTTTAGAGAGAACATCCAGGGACTTAAGACCGGAGCTGTTGATCAATAAATCAGACCGTAATCTTATCTTTAAGCTTCTCGTAGGTTTTCTCTCCGATACGTTTTACATTCCGGATTTCCTCCGGTACTGCAAAGCCTCCCCAGGTTTCCCGGTACTCAATGATCTTTTGGGCTGTGGCAGGACCGATCCCCGGGAGCGAATCCAGCTCCTCAAGTGTCGCTGTATTAAGATTTATTTTATCATTTTTTTCTTGATTCATAATAGTATCCGCTGTGACAGTGTCCTCTCCGGAGCCTGCATGTGCTTCCTGTGGCTCTTGTTCTGAAGTTGCTGATTGTTCCTGTAGTTCTTGCTCTGAAGCTTCAGGTGCCTCCCGCTGCTCTTGTTCTAAAACAGCAGTGGTTTCATGAATCCTATGTTCTGAAGCTTCTAAAGTTTCATTTTCCTCTGCATGGAAATCCGTCTCTGATTCCCGGATCAATGTAAGCTCTCCTGTTGTCTCTCCATAGCCGGACAAGGCATAAGCTCCTCCCGCGATCAGCATAAGCAGAAGCATCACCGTTTCTCTCACTTTGCCAAGCTTCTGCTTCCATCGATAGATCTCTTTTTTAGTCAAACTGCTATCCCCCCTGTTCTGATCCTGCTTCCCTTCGATACTCTATCTTTGCCTTAAAATCCGAATCTTGACTAAATCCGCTTAAAAGCTATAATTAAACGTAACGCTAGGGGCGCCGCTTATGTGCTGAGATGATGTTTAATCAACCCTTTTACCTGATCAGGTTAATACCTGCGTAGGGAAGTCGTATATCAGTATTTCTGCGTGCCTCCTGTGTAATAAGGAGGTTTTTTTATGAGTAAAAATGTCAAGATTCTTGTCTACTGTGCCGCATGCATCGCTCTTGCAAGCGTTGCATCCATGATCAAGCTGTTTGAAGCCCCAATGGGCGGCTCCATTACCCTGTGCTCCATGCTTTTTGCTACCCTGCCAGGATACTTTTTCGGTCCTTCTATTGGCATCATTTCCGGTATCGCATATGGCATCCTGCAGTTTATCCTCGGACCATACATTGTACACCCCCTGCAGGTAGTCGTTGATTACGGTCTCGCATTTGGCGCTTTGGGACTCTCTGGCTTTTTCTGCCACATGAAAAACGGTCTGTACATCGGTTATCTTGTTTCCTGTTTTGGTCGCTGGGTATTTGCAGTGCTTTCCGGAGTCGTATTTTTCAGCTCCTATGCTCAGGAAGCAGGATGGGCATCTCCGCTGCTGTATTCCTGTGCATACAACGGCTTTTATATCGCGATTGAAGCCGGCATTACCTTAGTCATCCTTGCAATTCCGGCGGTACGCAAAGCCATCGATCAGATCCGTCGCAGCGCGCGTTAATTTTTAACAATATATCCTGAAATATCAATGAAAGAGTTTCATCGAATCAGCAGAACGCTGATAGAAAAATCATAACAGATTCTATTAAATTTAGCAATAAGAACTGATTATAATTAAATTTCATCAAAACAAATCAAAATCAAATCTCAGAGTCATTGAGACATCAAAACCATAGAAATCCTGGATTTTGAAAAATCGTATCCAATTATGAACGGGACTGTTGCCGGCACTAAAAAGTGCTCCTGCAGCAGCCCCGTTTTAAAGTCATTGTTTTAAGCCACATCCACGTGGTCATTTCAGCTTTTATGCTTGTTACGGTCTGCCCGGCTTCCATGCATCCTCAAGATACTGATCTTTTGTTTCCTCCTCCGATGTAAAGTTGATCTGCCGTCCGGCTGCCTGCACCAGATGCTTGGCAAGTACCGCTGTAGTTACCACGCCGACTCCGCCCGGCACCGGCGTTACCGCACCCGCCTTAAGAGAAATCGTATCATAGTTACAGTCTCCCACGAGATGTCCGTCCTGATCCACATTGATCCCGACATCAATCACGGTTGCGCCCTCACGGATATAACTGGATCCGACCATCTGCGGTCTGCCAACAGCGACAACCAGGATGTCTGCAGACTGGCAGATTTCCTTAAGATTCTCCGTCTTGGAATGACATACCGTCACCGTGGCATTTTCCTGAAGCAGCAGCATAGCCAGTGGCTTCCCGACCACAAGGGACCGACCTATAATTACCGTATGCTTCCCCTGCATCTCGATCTGATAGCCCTTTAACATCTCCAGAACTGCCTGGGCAGTGCAGGGTGCAAATGCATCTCTATCGCCCATCATCACACCAGCGAGATTCTGGCGGGTAATTCCATCGAGATCCTTCGCCGGATCCATGTTTCCAAGCATTTCCTCTTCATCAATCTGCTTTGGCAGCGGGCGCATCACCAGGATCCCATGGATCTCCGGATCCTGATTAATAAACCGGAATGCATGCTGGAAGTCCACATTAGAGACATTCCCCGGAAACTCATAGGTCTTGACTTCCAGTCCGAAGTCCATAAATCTCTTCTTCACAGAGTTTTCATAGGCAATATCTTCCGCCCGCTCTCCAACCCTGACAATCGCGAGTGCCGGCATGATACCATTGTGACTTCCGACAAAATCCAGACATTCATTTTTGATCTGATCGTAAACGAGTTTTCCTCTTAATTCCTGCATATGCTTTTCTCCACCTTGTCAAAAATATCCTGCGCCTTCCGGATCCCGGTCTGCCTGAGCGTCTCTGCATAATGTACCATCTGCCCGGCATGTTCCCGGTCCTGCATCATCCTGGTATTAATATAAACATTCATAATAGCACCATTGAGTGCCGTCTCAAGAAACTGCACTCCGACACCAACATCGCTGACTGAAAGTCTGGATCCGTGCTCCGCAAGCTTTTCCATAAGATCCAAAGCTTCCACTACCTTTTTCATAAGCTTAATCGGCACATCCGTAGCATCACATAGGCATTTTTCCAGTGTGATCCTGCGAATGCCTTCCTGCTCTGCACTGTCCCGCGGAAGTCCATAGGCTCTTGACAGCGGCAGAAAAACAGCCTCATCCTCATCAGAAAGCTGCAGGAAATCCTCCCGGATCCGGATCAGCTTCTCCTGTATGTCCCGGATTTCCGCTTCATACTCCCTGTATTTCTTTTTTCCAAGCGTAAGATTTCCTTCCATAAGTCCGAGGCTCACACCAAAGGCTCCGGCAAGTGCAGAAGCGCCGCCACCGCCAGGCACCGGCTCCTTGGAGGATAAACGCTCAAGATAATCCCGGATTTGAAGCTCTGCTGTTTCCATGATTTATGTCCTTTCTTCCAGTGCTGCCAGACGATGCTGATTTCTATGATACAGAAGCTCCATGCCGGCAAATAAAAGCTCCGGTTCATATGAAACCTCATGTTTCAGCCAGGGGATCACGTAGCGGCTGAGTCCTCCTGTCAGCACCAGTGGAACCCTGTCTACTCCCAGTTCCTGTGCTACACGTTCTGCAATGCCGTCAATCATAGCTGCCTGTCCAATGACCGCACCGCTTATGATACTCTCAACTGTATCTGCTCCGATCAGCCTTTCCGGTGCTGCGGCACAAAGCTCCGGAAGCTGCGCTGTGTACTCTCCAAGTGCACGGAGTGAGAGCTGAATGCCGGCGGAAATCATACCGCCCAGAAACCGTTTTTGCCCGTCTGCAACGGAGATGGTGGTTGCCGTACCAAGATCACACACCAGAACGGGCGCTCCGTATTTGGCTACAGCTGCTGTCATATCGGTAATCCGGTCAATACCAAGCGTAGCGCTGTCATAGTCGGAAAGATCCAGTCCGCTGTCAAAGCTTCGGTCGATTTTGAGACAGGGCTTCCCCGTAAGATGCCGCGCGGCTGACATGATGAGTGCATTTGCATCCGGAACCACAGAGGAGAGGATGGAGCCCTCGAGCTCTGCCGGCGTAATTTTATGCTTATATAGCATGTCCCGGAACAGATCATAAAGCGTCTGCTGATCCCGACGCACCCGTGTTTCCATGCGCTCTGTAAAAAGGACACTGCCCTCCTCGATACATCCGACAACAATGTTTGAATTTCCGACATCAATTGCAAGTATTTTAGCCATCGCTCCGCCTTTCCTTTGCTTCCGGATAATAATACAACAATCCGGCTGCTTCAACAAGACTCTGCGTTGTCTTGGTACTTGAAAAACGTCCGTGACACCGGTAAGATATTTACAGACGTTTTTGTTTATATGCCATGAGGCTTCCTTATTAATAATAGAAATCAAATACAGACGGATAATATGGAGGAATTTATGCTGAAAGGGAAAAATATACTGTTGGGAGTTACCGGAGGAATTGCCGCCTACAAGGCTGCTGCACTCTGCTCTTTGCTTGTAAAACAGCATGCCAATGTCGATGTAATCATGACGGACAATGCCACGCAATTTATTACTCCCAATACCTTTGAGGCGCTGTGTCATAACAGAGTCGTGACCGATACCTTTGACCGGAACCATCCATGGGAGGTGGAGCACATTGCTCTTGCAGAAAAAGCGGATGCGATGATCATTGCTCCGGCAACTGCCAATACCATTGCGAAGCTTGCAAATGGCATTGCCGACAACATGCTGACCACAACCGCCCTGGCATGCTCCTGTCCCAGGCTGATCGCTCCCGCGATGAACACACATATGTATACTAACCCGGTTACAAGGGATAATATCGAGAAGCTGCGCCACTATGGATGGACCGTAATAGAGCCTGCCTCCGGGCACCTTGCCTGCGGCACCAATGGTACCGGGAAGCTTCCGGAGCCGGAGTTACTGCTGCAGCATGTCATCCATACAGCCTGGCACAGTAAAGACATGACAGGGCTTCGTGTGCTGGTAAGTGCCGGTCCGACACAGGAGGACATTGATCCGGTGCGTTACATTACCAATCACTCCTCCGGCAGGATGGGCTACAGTATCGCAAGGGTTGCTGCGGCAAGAGGTGCCGAAGTAACGCTGGTAAGCGGACCGGTAAATCTTGAACCGCCCATTTATGTCAATACCATTAAGATCAGGACTGCAGAACAGATGTATCAGGAGATCACCTCTCGCGCGGGCGATCAGGATATTATTATAAAAGCTGCGGCTGTCGCAGACTACCGTTCTGCAACAGTCGCAGCTGAAAAAATTCATAAAAAGGATGACGCGGATGCCAGCTTGCAGCTGGAGAGGACCAGAGACATCCTGCGTTACCTGGGAGAGCATAAAACAGAAAATCAGTTCCTCTGCGGTTTCTCTATGGAAACAGAGCATATGCTTGAGAACTCCCGGCGGAAGCTGATCTCCAAACATCTGGATCTCATAGCCGCAAATAATGTCAAGGTCCCGGGCGCAGGCTTTGAAGTGGGAACCAATGTCCTGACGTTGATTTCAAAGGACAAGGAAATCGAGCTTCCGCTTCTTACCAAATGGGAGGCTGCCGACAAGCTCCTGGATACGATCCTTGCGATGCGGAAACATTCAGAAGCGCATCTGTAAAGCTTACCTGTCTCCGCTCGTGACCTCCTTTAACGCCATGCGGAGCTTCTCCGCCATTTCATCCACATGCTGTCTCTCGATGACAAGCGGCGGCACAAAACGGATCGTATTATGCTCCGCGGCGATAAGGACCAGATGCTGCTTAAGGATCGCATTGCTGACAATCTCTCCGACTTTTATATCCGTAGCAAATTCCAGTCCCTGTAAAAGTCCCTTGCCGCGGTGATCGATAATTGCATCCGGGAACTCTGCCTTGATATTGTCAAGCACTTCCCATAAATACGCACCGAGCTCTCTCACATGCGCCGGGATGTCCATCTCCTTAAAGACATCCAGGATGGCGCTAGCCGCGGCACAAACCAGCGGATTGCCTCCGTAGGTTGATCCGTGGTCTCCCGGAACCATGGCAGTTGCCGCTTCTCCTCTTGCAAGAAATGCTCCGATCGGCACACCATTTCCAAGTGCCTTGGCTACTGTTACAACATCCGGCTTGATGCCGTACTCCTGCCAGGCAAACATATAGCCGGAGCGTCCCATGCCGCACTGCACCTCATCCAGAATCATGATAAGGTCATGCTCATCGCAGAGGTTGCGGATACCCTTGAGAAATTCTTCTGTCGCCGGATAGATGCCGCCCTCTCCCTGGATGGTTTCCAGGATGATGGCACCGGTTTTGTCCGTGATCTGTGCCTTTACCGATTCCAGATCATTAAAATCCGCAAATTTTACACCACTGACGAGAGGCTCAAACGGCACGCGGTAATGCTCCTTGCCCGTCACGGAAAGTGCTCCCATGGAACGCCCGTGGAAGGATCCAAGCATGGCAATGATTTCCGTTTTTCCACTCTTTTTATTGTACTGATAGCGTCTTGCAATCTTAAGTGCGCCCTCGATCGCTTCTGTGCCGGAATTGGTAAAAAACACCTTATCCATCTCCGCCGCTTCCAGAAGCTTCTCTCCTGCCTCAATCGCAGGCTCATTGTAAAACAGATTGGAGGTATGCAGAAGTCCTTTGTCAATCTGCGCCTTCATTGCCTCCTTCACGAGCGCATTGCTGTATCCGAGTCCGCACACAGAGATGCCCGCGCCGAAATCCAGATATTGATTGTCCCCTTCATCATACAGATAGACGTCCTCTGCATGGTCAAACACAATCGGGAAACGATTATAGGTTTTATAAAGTACCTTCTCTCCTTCTGCTACCAGACGGTCATTTACCACCGTTCCCTTGACTATGGAATCACGTAAGAAATTCATACATCCCCCTTTCCCTAAAATCATTCAAAAAGCGGATCCACATCCTTACGGATCGCGGTTCCGACGCCCTTATTGGTAAAGAACTCAAGCAGCAGGCAGTGTGCAATTCTGCCGTCGAGGATATGAACCCGGTTCACGCCCCGTTTCATTGCCTCAATGCAGTTGGAGAGCTTAGGCAGCATACCTCCTCCCAGGGTGCCGGAATCAATCAGTGCCTGGGCTTCATCCAGTGTCAGCATGGGGATCAGCGAATCCTTATCATTAAAATCTCTGTAGAGTCCCTCGACATCTGTAAGGAATGCAAGCTTCTCTGCATGCATCGCTCCTGCCACGGCGCAGGCAGCATCATCTGCGTTGATGTTGTAGCTCTGGTTATGATCATCAAATCCGACCGGGCAGATCACCGGGATGTAGTCATGATCCAGAAGGTCCTTGATAATCGCGGTATCCACAGACGTGATCTCCCCGACAAATCCGATGTCTTCTCCATTCGCATACCTTTTAACACATTTTAAAAGCATCCCGTCCTTGCCGGAAATCCCGACTGCCTTGCTGCCAAGACCATTTATAAGCTGTACCAGGCTTTTATTTACTTTATTCAGCACCATTTCCGCGATTTCCATGGTATCCGCATCGGTGACCCGGAGTCCGTTGACAAAATGCGGTTCCATGCCGACCTTCCCGATCCATCTGGAGATTTCCTTGCCGCCTCCATGTACGATAATCGGCTTAAATCCTACCAGCTTAAGCAGTGTCACATCCTGCATCACCTGACGCTTCAGCGTTTCATCGACCATTGCTGATCCGCCGTATTTTACGACGATAACCTTACCCTGGAACTTCTGGATATACGGCAGCGCCTCCACGAGGGTGGCTGCTTTGTCCATGACATTTTGCGAAATCGTGCTGTTCATTTCTGATCCTCCCTGAAATGAGAACGCCTCCGGTTTACCAGGCCGGAGGCTATGTTTCTCTGTATGAGCAGCTTTCCTCCCGGAAAGTTCTTACTCTGTTAAAGATTTTTTGTCTTGTTCTGAACCTCAAGCATCTTCATGGCACGTACCTTTTCCGGCAGACCAAACAGGGTAATAAAGCCGGATGCGTCATGATGATCATAGAGATCACCGGTAGTGAAGGATGCCAGAGACTCGTTGTAAAGCGAATACGGCGATGTAGTGCCTGCCTTGATGATATTGCCCTTATAAAGCTTCATCCTGGTTTCGCCGGTGACATATTTCTGCGTGGAAACAACAAACGCCTCCAGTGCTTCCCTTAGCGGATCAAACCACTTACCCTCATATACGCACTCTGCAAACTTGTTGTCCACATAGGATTTAAACTCCATGGTCTGACGATCCAGAATCAGCTCCTCAAGCTGCTTGTGCGCTTCGATCAGAATTGTGCCGCCAGGAGTTTCATATACACCACGGCTCTTCATGCCAACCACACGGTTCTCAACAATGTCGATAATGCCGATACCGTTTTCTCCGCCAAGTACATTCAGCTTGGTTACGATATCTTTCACTGACATTTTCTCGCCGTTCAGGGCAACCGGCACGCCCGCCTCCCAGGAAATGGAAATCTCGGTCTCCTTGTCCGGCGCCTTTTCCGGTGTGTTGGACATCAGCAGCACATGATCATAGTTTGGTTCATTGGAAGGGTCCTCCAGCTCCAGTCCCTCATGTGAGAGGTGCCAGAGGTTCCGGTCACGGCTGTAGGAGTTCTCCGCATCAAACTGCAGCGGAATGCCCTTGGATTTTACATAATTATACTCATCCTCCCGGGACTGGAAGGTCCAGACATCCGTCATACGCCAGGGAGCAATGATGTCAAGATCCGGTGCCAGTGCCTTGATGGACAGCTCAAAACGGATCTGGTCATTTCCTTTGCCGGTCGCGCCATGGCAGATCGCGGTTGCTCCCTCCTTCCGGGCAATCTCTACAAGCCGTTTGGCAATCGCCGGACGAGCCATCGATGTGCCCAGGAGATATTTATTTTCGTAGGTTGCATTTGCCTGAATGCAGGGAACCACATAATGATCACAGAAATCATCCTGGATATCCTCGATATAGAGCTTGGAAGCGCCGGAGAGCTTAGCCCTTTCTCCCAGTCCATCCAGCTCCTTACCCTGCCCTACATCAACGCAGCAGCAGATAACCTGATATCCGAAATTTTCCTTAAGCCAGGGAATGATGGCAGTAGTATCCAGTCCGCCGGAATACGCGAGGATAACCTTCTCTCCCTGTGTTTTGTTTTTAGGTGTAAGATTGCTCATAGTAAACTCCTTTATAAGGGCTTCTGAAATGATGTGGTAAGCATCAAAGCCGCATGATCCGCTTATGCCTGCATAACTACAGGCTGGTTTCTCTTGCTGGATCGTATCTTACTCCTGTGCAAAGGAAAAATCAAGCAGTTTTTGCATAATTATACATATAATTTTAAATTTATGTATATTTATCCTGCAGTCTCTGCATATTTCAGGTCCACTGGTTTCGGATTCACTCCATCGCGCCCGGCGCTCCCAGGGTCTTACGGTTATTGACGCAGGTTTCAAGAGAAATCGCGTCATAGATATCCCCGTCAATCTTATCGCAGACACTCCGGAACTCCTCAATACTCAGATCATCCAGCGCACAGTTCTTTTTTTCACACAGCAGCACCAGTTCTCCGACCAGTCCGTGTGCGGTACGGAACGGTACCCCCTTCCGTACCAGGTAGTCTGCCACGTCTGTTGCGTTGGTAAAGCCATTTTTGGCACTTGCCTCCATACGTTCCTTGTTCCACTGCATGGATTTCAGCATTCCGGTCATAAGTATCACAGAATGCCGTACGGTATCCATGGCATCAAATGCCATTTCTTTATCCTCCTGCATATCCTTGTTATAGGCAAGCGGGAGCCCCTTCATGGTAACCAGCAGGGACTGCAGTGCCCCATAGACCCGACCCGTCTTTCCACGGATCAGCTCCGCAATATCCGGGTTCTTTTTCTGCGGCATGATGCTGGAGCCGGTCGAATACGCATCCGAGATGGTTACAAAGCGGTATTCATTGGTATTCCAGATGATGATTTCCTCGCTAAGTCTTGATAGGTGCATCTGGATCGTTGCAAGATCAAACAAATACTCAAGTAAATAATCTCTGTCTGAAACAGAATCCATCGAGTTGGCTGTCGGCCGGTCAAAGCCAAGCTCCCGTGCGGTAAACTCCCGGTCAAGGGGATACGTCGTTCCCGCAAATGCGCCAGCTCCCAGCGGACACTCATTGAGGCGGGCTCTGGTATCCTTAAGTCTTGATACATCTCTCCGGAACATCTCCCGGTACGCCCCCATGTGATGTGCAAGCGTCGTAGGCTGCGCCTTCTGAAGATGCGTAAAGCCCGGCATATATGTTTTTTTATTGTCCGAGATGATCGCGTCCAGCTCCTGGAGAAGCGTTTCCAGATGTCCGATCATATCGTCCAGCTCATCCCTTGTATAAAGTTTCATATCCAGAGCGACCTGGTCATTCCGGCTCCTGCCGGTATGCAGACGCTTCCCGGGCTCACCGATCCTTTGCGTAAGCTCTGCCTCAATAAAAGAATGGATATCCTCGGCATCACCCTCAATTTTGAGTTTTCCGTCCTCAATATCCTTAAGGATCTCCTCAAGTCCTGCGACAATTTTCCGGGCATCATCCTCCGGGATAATACCCTGCCTGCCAAGCATCCTTGCATGTGCAATAGACCCGGTAATATCCTGCTTATAAAATCTCCTGTCAAAGCTGAGTGATTCATTAAATGCTTCCACCAGCTGATCTGTCTCTCCCGTAAATCTTCCACCCCAAAGCTTCATTGTGCACCTCCTGTCAATTTCATTCACGAATTGTAGTAATTCTATCCTTTATGATGCGTTTGTCCAATGCATTTATGTCATCTCTACGATACGATTTACCTGCCTTTTTTCTTTTGCTCTCGGAAAAATGCCAAAGCAGCAGCAGTAAAATCAGAGAAAGCCCGGAGATCACGATGCCCTGCCGAAGTCCTACAGGGAAATATCTGAGCTCCACCGTGTGTGTGCCTGCTGCCATCGGGATTCCGATAAAGGTATCCAGGTATTTTTCCGTTGTCACCTTCTGTCCATCTACAAACACCGTCCATCCGGCATCATAGGGGATAGACGTCAGCATAACACCGCCATCCTCTGTCTGGATCCTTCCCTTAAGATGTGTATCCTCCCAGGTGTCAAGACTCCACGTTTCTTTTGCAAGCTTCTCATATAGCTCCGACAATGCATTGTAATCAAAGCGGTAAACATCACAGTTAATATTCTGCCCATCCGTCTGGGATGTCAATGTGACTGTCTCTCCCTGTTGCAGCCATCCAAGCTCCAGAAACATGCCACGATCCACATTATCAAAGCTAAGATCCCTTGCCGCAAAGGACGCCCGCACTTCCTTGATTGCCTTGCTGTTACAGTAAACGTAGTACTCTCCTGCATCCTGTGCGGTGAACTCATAGCTGTTTCCGTCATATGTACCAAGGACATTAAGCAGCACCGGATTACACTCCATAGCGTCCGCAAGTGAATTTTGTACCAGCGCCGGTGTGCCCATATCAATATGCCAGTTCTCAAGCTGTTTATCCGTCATCATAAATCCGAGCGGCAGCGCAAATCTTGTCTGATACAGCAAGGTATCCCCGGAACTCTCCACAAAATCGAGTCCACGTTCCCCTGTTGCCTCAGGCTCCTCCGAGTAAATATCATACTTTACTCCAAACAGCATATTGACAAGAGGTGTGGATCCGGTAATGGAATACGCGTTGGTGGAAGCTTCGCAGCCGATCTTTTTAAAGAAATCGGAGCACGCTGCATAGGCAGTAGAGGAAAACAGGGAAACACTGGGAAAATTCATCCAGGCACCATCGTCCTTGGTTTTACGACTCATTTTCTCAAAACGATAAAATCCCTCATCTGTGCTGCGGACCTCATTTACAAGTGTATGCACATCCTGATTATCTCTTAAATACGCAGTGCGCGAGGTTGTGGTGACTGAGGTCACCATCATATTGGCGGCGCTTTCCACGGTTATGAGGATCGTCATCCCGAGCGTAAGGAAACGCATAGATGTTTTTCTACCGGCATCCAACGCAAAAAACATATAATACAGCGCAAGAAGCAGTAATGTGACATAATAGGTCCACCATTTGATCTCATCCTGTGTCACCAGCTTCTGCATGAGGATAATTGCAACCATCCCTGCGGCAAGACAGAATGCCCCCTGCTTCCGGTTAAGTCCTTTCCTTTTGATATAAGCCTCATAGCCCATGGACAGCACCAGCAGAACATAAATAAAGCTCTGTCTGCACGGCAGACTGTTAGGATAATGGAAACCGTGCCAGATGAAGTTCAGTACATTAATTGAGAAGCTCAGATAAAAGAAAATAAGTAAAAAGAAATATACCGCCTTGCGCTTTACAGGAATTTGGGGATGTATGGCATAAGCAGGCAGCAGCAGAAATACAAAAGCTCCGCAGTAAAAATTAGGCCAGTGGTCCAATCCCTGCTCGGTATATACAAGCGGCATATGCCTTGCAAACATGTCTACAATCGTAAAATACTGCGTAACCGTAGTCGGGAAATTAAAATCTCCTGACGCAGTGCCTTTGAGAGCTGCAATCTCCGGTAACAGAGTAGCTGCGGCGACTCCACCGGCAAGCAGAGAGAACACAGCAAAGCGCATAGCCTTTTTAAAAAAAACACGGAAATTCCGGACAGGTCTTAAAATAAGGCAGCAAATGAAGTAAATGACCAGAAAGATGCAGGTCATGATGGAAATATAGTAGTTGGACAGGATGGATAGCCCCAGCGTAAAACTGTAAAGCATCCCGCTCTCGCCCCGCATCAGCTTTTCCATGCCATAAAGGATCAGTGGAAAAAGGATAATGCAGTCAAGCCACATGATATTCCAGGAGTACGCAGCAATGTATCCTGACATGGCATAAAAGACTGCAAAATAGGTACACCCAAAATCATAGGTCCGGTAATGATGTCTGAGATAGTATGCCATCGTCAGCCCGCTGAGAGCGATTTTGAGTACGATCATATATGTCATAAACTCAAGTACAAGACTCTTGGGGCAGAGGATAATGAGCCAGTTCAGAGGGCTCGCAAGATAATAGGCATAAAGTGCGGAAAAATTTACTCCAAGACCCACATCCCAGCTGTAGAGAAGCGATCCTCCATGACGGAGCTTATATTGAAACTCCGAAAAAAACGGAGCGTACTGATGATACATATCCGTCCGGAGAAAAGTTTCCTCTCCAAAAGGAAAAATTTCCTTGACAAAGAAGATCAAAATCATGATCAGAAGCGGAATCAGAAAAGAAAACAAATATGCATCCTGCGGCTTAAGCCGCATCCTTTTTGCTGCTGTTGTCTCATCCAGAATCAATTTTGACTGCATAGGCCTTTACCCCTTCTTCCTGAAAACAATCAGCTTACTGATAATATAGTTGGCAACGGTAACCAGAACCTGATCAATGAGCTTTACTATTTTATCATTCTGTCCAAGTACTGTAACGCCGATAAACATGACTGCCATATCCAGAAGCAGCGTGCTGAGACGGGAAACATAAAAGCTTCCTGCTTCCTTAAGTATGTTCCGGTTACGACTATGAAAAACAAATTTCCGATTTGTAAAATACGCAAATGTTACGGCGCAGATCCAGGATAGAATATTTGCCATCTGCAGCTCGACCGGCCGCGAAGGGTCAAGAAAAGTCAGCACCGAACCATAGTAAACGGCAAGGCTTACAACCGTAGTCAGCCCTCCGATAATGAGGTAATTGCATATCTCTGTATATTTATGATACAGCACCATCCCCATCTTAAGCAGCTTCTTTACCATAATACTCACACTTCCTTGTACTGCCCGGTATCGTAGAAGGGCAATATACCGAAATAGTATACATTACCTTAGAAATGATCGCAATCTTTTTACCGGTAAGTCGCACTGTGACCAGGCCACGATAAGCCTGCAGTTTAAACTTTCATTGTGATTTTACATGACAAAAGAAATGATTTTCATCCCGGATTGTGCAGTGTTGCCAAGCTTTAAAATGCGTGTCTCGAAATTTTTCACAAGAATGCTCAGATTTAAGAAAAGCTATAGAAATTATTTTAGATTTGAAGTAAACTAGTAATATACATGGTAAGTATCCGGAAGTCAATATATTAGTAAAACTTTTTATCATTAAACTTTCTTATTACTTATTCATATGCTTTAATTGTTTTTAAATTATCAAAAAGGAGGTATGGATGTTTCAGCCAGGAGAATATGTAGTGTATGGTTGTAAGGGGATTCACAGGATTATGGATATCACAACTCTTGATATGGACGGGATATCCAAGGACAAGAAGTATTATGTGATGCAGCCCTGCGGCAAACAGGAGGGCTCTGTATATGCACCTGTAGACGCGCAGAAAATTAATATGCGGCTGGTCATGACAAAAGCCGAGGCAGAGGCATTCCTTTCCACCATAGATTCCATAGCTCCACTGGATATCAAGAGCAACAAACAGCGGGAGGAAGCCTATAAGGAGTGTATCCGGAGCTGTGACCCGGATGAGCTCATGAGAGTTATCAAAACGCTCTATCGCAGGAAGCAGTCCCGCAAGGCTGCCGGCAAAAAGCTTACGCTCACAGACCTTCATTATCTCACCCAGGCAGAAACTATATTATATACCGAGCTCTCTCTTGCCCTTGACAAATCTCTCGAGGAAATGCCTGATTACATTCAGAGTCTTGTGGATCAGGAACTGGTGAAGTAAAAGCATGTAAGCAAAAATATTTAAATAGCAATGTTTAAGCACAGGAAATGTACAGAAGCATACAATTTAATAATTAGCAAAAATGCGGACAGCCCGGGTTGCATGGCTGTCCGCATTTTGTGTTCAAGCTGATTTTTAACTAAGTCATTTATAAATGTCATTTGTGATAAGGCTCATGCGCATTGATTTTAAACGCCCTGTAAACCTGCTCCAGCAGAATCGCTCTCATGAGCTGATGTGGAAAGGTCATCCTGGAGAAGCTCAGCTTATATTCCGCCCGTTCAAGGACCTCCGGCGCAAGCCCTAGTGATCCGCCGATCACAAGACATATCTCACTTCTACCCTGCACGGAAAGTGCTTCCAGCTTACCTGCAAATTCTTCGGAGCTTAGCATGCTGCCGTTTATCGCAAGGGCAATCACATATGCCCGGTCGGGTATTTTGGAAAGGATCCGGTCTCCCTCCTTTTTTTTGATCTGCTCATTCAGTGCCGAAGATGCATTTTCCGGCGTTTTTTCATCCATGACTTCAATCACATTAAGATTGCAGTAAGCTGTAAGCCTTTTGGCATACTCCGCAATGGCGTCTCTCAAATATTTTTCCTTAACCTTCCCAACCGCTATGATTGTAATACGCAGCAATATGTAACCTCCAAATGGATAAGAACAAGATCAGACCTCTGGGTTCTTATCCCTATTACAAAAACCGGCGTCCAGCACCGGACACCGGTTTTTAATCGAACATTATTTCGTAAGTGCGGCAAGTCTCTCCTCAACCTGCGTAAGCATCTGCTGATACTTCAGAAGCTTCTCCCGCTCCTCGCTGACCTTGGCAGCCGGTGCCTTTAAAACAAATCTTTCATTGCCAAGCATACCGGATGAGCGCTTGATTTCACCTTCAAGACGTCCCTTTTCCTTATTCAGTCTCTCAATTTCCTTGTCAATATCTACAAGCTCTGCAAATGGCATATAAATATTGGCATCCGGAATTACGGCAGATACCGCATCCTCCTGGATTCCGGTTTTGTCACTCTGTATGATAACCTCTGATGCACTGGCAAGCGTACCAAAGAATACTTTACTATGCTCAAAGGTTTTTCTTACTCTCTCGGACGTAGTTACAATATACGTCTTGGCTTTACGGGATGGAGCAACATTCATACCGGTACGTACCTGGCGGATGATTCGTACCGCTTCCTTAATCATTTCTACTTCCTGTTCATCCTCCTGGAATGCCAGACGCTCATCATATACCGGCCAGGACTGACGCATCAAAGGAATCTTCGGAGTCTCCAGTGTATCAAAGATCTCCTCGGTAATGAACGGACAGAACGGATGCAGAAGCTTAAGCGATGTTACAAGCACATATTTCAGCGTCCATAATGCAGCAGCTTTACTCTGATCTGTATCAGAATGAAGTCTTGGCTTTACCATCTCGATATACCAGTCGCAGAACTCCTCCCAGATAAAGCTCTGTACCTTATCCAGAGCAATGCCAAGATCAAAGGCTTCCATATTACGGTTCACCTCATTGATCAGACTATTTACCTTGGAGAGGATCCATTTATCGGACTGCAGCAGATTAGATGGCATCTCTGACGGAATTTCAGCCTTATCCAGATTCATCATAATAAAGCGGGACGCATTCCAAACCTTATTCATAAAGTTACTGGATGCCTCGACTCTGGACCAGTAGAAACGCATGTCGTTACCAGGAGCGTTGCCTGTAAGGAGTGTCATACGCAGTGCATCCGCGCCATACTTATCGATAACCTCCAGCGGATCAATACCATTTCCAAGAGACTTTGACATCTTACGTCCCTGATCATCGCGGACAAGTCCATGGATCAGTACCTTATGGAATGGAACCTTACCGGTCTGCTCGATCCCCGAGAAAACCATGCGGACAACCCAGAAGAAAATAATATCATATCCTGTCACGAGGACATCGGTCGGATAAAAATACTTATACTCCGGTGTCTCTTCCGGCCATCCCAGCGTTTCAAAGGGCCACAGAGCACTCGAGAACCAGGTATCGAGCGTATCCGGATCCTGCGTCATATGTCCACCGCATTTCGGGCAGCGGTCCGGTGCCTCCGCGGAAACTACCATTTCTCCACAGTCATCACAGTAATATGCCGGGATACGATGTCCCCACCAGAGCTGTCTTGAAATACACCAGTCCTTGATATTCTCAAGCCAGTGCAGATACGTCTTGGAATAGTTCTCAGGCACAAACTTGAGTTCTCCGGTTTCAATCGCCTTGATTGCAGGCTTTGCCATCTCTGCCATCCGGACAAACCACTGCGGTTTTACCATTGGCTCAACCGTTGTGCCACAGCGGTCATGGGTTCCGACGTTATGCTTTGTCGGCACAATCTTAACCAGAAGCCCCAGGTCCTTAAGATCCTGAACCATAGCCTTCCGGGCTTCATACCGGTCCATACCATCATATTTTGAACCCGGGCAGCAAATGGTTGCATCATCATTTAAGATATTGATCTCCGGCAGATTGTGACGTTTTCCGACCTCAAAATCGTTAGGATCATGGGCAGGTGTAATCTTAACCGCACCGGTTCCAAAGGTCATATCCGCATGCTCATCTCCGACAATCGGGATCGTCCGGTCGGTAAGCGGAAGCTTTACCATCTTGCCGATCAGATCCTTGTAACGGGGATCCTCCGGATTTACTGCCACTGCTGTATCTCCAAGAAGCGTTTCCGGTCTTGTGGTCGCAATTTCAATGTATCTGCCTTCCTCACCAACAATCGGATACTTAATATGCCAGAAATTACCATTCTGCTCCTCATGGATTACCTCTGCATCAGACAGTGAGGTCTTGCATACCGGACACCAGTTGACGATTCTGGATCCCTTATAGATATACCCTTTCTTATAAAGGTTTATAAAGGTCTGAAGCACAGCCTTGGAGCATCCCTCATCCATAGTAAAGCGGAGTCTGTCCCAGTCGGCAGAAGATCCAATCTTGTGGAGCTGGTTGACAATACGCGCTTCATACTCCTCTTTCCATTTCCAGGCTTCCTTCAAAAATCCCTCTCTGCCAAGATCATGCTTGTCAATGCCCTGCTCTTTGAGCTTATTGGTGACCTTGACCTCAGTTGCGATCGCTGCGTGATCACATCCGGGCTGCCAGAGGGCTTCATAGCCCTGCATCCTTTTCCATCGGATCAGAGAGTCCTGCAGCGTGTTGTCCAGGGCATGGCCCATATGCAGCTGTCCTGTCACATTGGGTGGCGGCATCATAATGGTAAACGGTTTTTTGTTAGGATTAACCTCTGCGTGGAAATAGTCGCCCTTCATCCACATGTCATAAATGCGATCCTCGACCTCAGCTGGATTGTACGCCTTTGCAAGTTCTTTCATTCTCTCTCCTCTCAGACCTTATCTCTGTAATCTCTTTTCCATTTATGAATCAGTTCTGCGGCTGCTTTGCGGAATTCCACAGAACCTTGCTGATATATCTTATTGATTTTATCCACCCGTTCCGAGTTTTCTACCTTTTTTAGTACAGCATCATAGGTATGTTCCCAGTCACTAAGCTTGGCAGTATCAATATAATTTACATATTTTGAAATGGTATTGACAGACGGCTCCAGCTTGTTAAGGAAATAAAGCTTCTGCAACGGCTTCTCGCTGTTGGTCTCGATATATATTTCCTCATAAAGGTCAGAGGCTCTGCGAAACTCCATGACGGTCACATAACTGTCTCCAAGCTTCATTTGTACCCTGGGATCTTTGCCCTCCTGAACTGACTCCTGATAGGACTCTACTGCTCTGCCATACTTTCCCATACGGAAAAAGGTATCTCCCAGCAGCTCATTAAAGGATGCCCTGTCAATTTCCTTCAGTCTCCGAAGCTCCTGTGCAAAGGTGGCAATTTCCACCTGCGTATAATAATTACCTTCCCTGAGAATCATAAGAATCATGGCATCCCGGTTTTCACCAGCACCCATAAACTGCTCAAGCTTTGCAGCAAGCGTTTCCAGCTGAAGCTCTCCTCTAAGCCAGTGAATGAGCCGCTTATCCACAAAATCCTCCGGTATAATCACCGGATAATGGTACAGCACATAGCAAAGCTCCTGGATGGACCACAAATCTACATCCAGCTTTTCATAATGATACGGATGCTCCGCATATTCTGTACATAGTAAAAGTCCCATCTCAGTTTCTCTCCAGCGTTTCTCTCAAATTAATCTCCTCGGAGATTTCCGTATCCGTTGCAGGAAACAGCGAGCCAAATCCCTCATCCCGGACCGTGATTTTAAGACGGTCTGCATCCAGAAATTCTGTACTCATCTTAATCCTGGTCGTACGGTTTTCTCTCTCCGGAAATCCATCCAGCATCATCCTGAGCTGCACCGGCTTCCGGTATCCTACCAGCGGAGTCACCTGAAAGTCAATGTAATTCTGCTGATCCAGTATCATATGGCAGCAGGATTTTGCTTCCAGCCAGCTGGATCCTGCGCTTACGATCGGCAGACGTCTCTCCTTCTCCTGCGCAATCACCTTGACATCTACATCAGAGCTCACACGGGTATCACAGAGAATCATATACTCATCTGTTACTCCGTTGTCAATGTCCTCGGCATAGTATTCCGCTCCCAGCGCAAAAAGTCTGGCTTCAATGCAGACGCGGCGGCGTGAGCAGATATAGCTCATAAAATCCGGCGCAAACTCCGTAGATTCAAATCCCTTACCTGCAAGGAACACGGACGCATAAGACTTCCGCTCCATGATCCGCTCCGCACAGGAGCGAAGGATTTTATCCCCGATCTTCTGCCCGGCTTCGGTTTTAAGAATATCCAGTCGAAATGCTTCTTCCTCCGCTTCGGAATCCGCAACGATATATTTCCTCGACCCGCGCGAAACCTGCATTTCATAGTAATAAAAGCATTGATTGGAGAGTTCAAACAATCCTACCATGCGGTTATAGAGATTTTTATCCTGTTTCAGTACAAAACGTACAAAGCTCTCTGTATGGCTCAAAATGTGAATTTTTTTGTCCGGGATACCCACGCGAAGCAGTGCCTTACGGAGCTCTGAAATCATCTCTTCCTCCGGCTTCCGGATGCTTATACAGATCACCCCGATTTCCTCAAGCAGCTCATCAATCGGTATACTGGCAGGTCTTTCCGGAAGCTGAGGCTTTGTCTCAAAATCTGTCTTAAGCTCCGGCTTCTCCTCCGGTTTTTTTTCTGACGCCTCTGCCGACTCCGCGGTTACTGCAGCATTCGGATCCGATCCCGTGTCTTCCCGTATTGTCTCTGCCTCCGCCGCGTCAGCGTCCGAAGTCACTTCTGTATCCGTCTGAGAAATGCGGGCTTCCTGGCATCGCAGCCCATAAAGGCCTTCCAGAATCAGCCGTTTCAAAAACTCGGTCATAAGCTCCGATGCCTTGTAGCGATGCTTCTCAATGGTCGCAGTCCCGTGCTTTTTAAGCAGACTCATCAGCTTATCGACAATAATGCCGGAGCCCTTTAACGTAGATTCATACGCGGCTTCTCCAATCAGCCACTGTTCACTGCCTTTTTCCTTACAAACCACGGTAGGTACGGATACTGTGTAAGTTTCCCCATTCACCGACAGGTCCGCGTAGTCGTCATTCAGTGAAATTCCTATATATCGTTTCACAGGAAATATTCTCCTCTCCGTCTCCAGTTCATGCATTCCGGCTGCCTTTCCCTGCAAAAAGCTCATCAATCACCGATTCGTTACGCACATACCGCAGCATTGCGTTTTTGAGCTCATTGTCATTGGTTCCGGACAGCTTGTCCGACATATCATTTAAAATATCGTAGGTATCCCCGCGATTGTTTCTTGCTTCACCAGCTTCCAGAACGCCTGTTTTAACAGGCTTTTTGCTCTCTCCTAAGTAAATCTCATATTCTGCCCGTTCTCCGGAAAAAAGGACCATTGGACAGACAAACGTATCCAGATACACCCTTGTAAACTCCTGAGGATGGAACTCCTTATCGTCTGGCAGCACTCTTACCTTAAGCTCCGGCTTTGCTTTACCATCCCCGGTATACTCAATGTAATAACGGTCCATTACATAATCCGGAAGCGTAATAAATTTTGAAAGCTTCTTGGTATATGCAAAAATCAGCTTTTTACGCAGCAGAACATCCATGATTTCCCGAAGCTCCATGGTTTCCTCCGGCGTAAGTGATTTTTCCAGCGACATGTGCTTGGTGAGCGCAAGGAGATGAATCACCGGAACTCTATCCTTGATATTTACCGCATGGATATCCCGGAAGAGCTTCCCAAAGAATTTCTCCTCGATACCCTTGCCATAAATAAAATATTCGGCGCACTTCCTTGTCACATACGCACGGACCAGCAGCTCCGAATGCTTCGGAAGCTCACTATACCGCTCATAGACATAGTCCATGCCTTCATCTGATCTGGAAAAGAGCATCTGCGCCAGGAGCCGCTCAGCCATCGAAGCAATATCCAAGGTAAGCTGAGTCCCGCGTTTTAATACCTGGAGCATTTCCCTGGAGCTTCCGTTATAGTTCTCCAGGAGGTATTGAAGTACATCCGCATTTTTGCTGCCGGAGTTAAAAAGATCCATGCAGAAAAGTGTCAGCACGCCGGCATCCTCCTGCGTTTTATTTAAAACCATATATCCCAGCAGCCTCTCAAGATATTTCCGATCCAGATCTCTGATGTCATGCAGAATCATATCATGAAATGCGAGCGCATACTGTTTTGTTCTGATCAGCGCGCGTACAAGTGCTCTCTGATCCATATCTGTCAGGTTCTCCGATGGAATCGTCTTAAGGAATGCAATATCCGGTTCGTTAAGCTCATCCTTGCCGTTTCCATTTAACCCTTCATAGTAACGCAGGATGACCGTGTACAGCCAGGAACGATATAATGGTGAAATCCCCGCAGTACTTGCCGCTTCCTCGATTGCCAGGAGCTCTCGTTCATTTTTAATGCCATTTTTCGCGATCTCCCGGGCATATGCAAGCTTCAGCATCGGATGCTCCGGATAGACCGTAAAGCATCTCTCTTCCAGCTCTGGCTTATGCATGACTCTGGTCTTTTCATAAGCAATGTCCATAAGACGGTTGCCAAAGCTATCCTGAAATAGGATCACCGCATTGTCAAAGTACAGTGGCACATACTGAGCTCCATCTCTTAAACGAAAGATTTCTTCCTTATCAAGCTCCTGATACTTGACCACCACGCTTGTCACCCGACGATCCTCTGTCCGGATTTTACAAGCGTAAAGAATCGCAGGCAGAACCTCGGCAATGTGCTCATCCACCATTTCCGCAAAAATCATCCGGTCATAGATGAGTGCCAGTCTGTCATTGATCCTTGAGTGAAGCAGCTCGTCAATTGCGTATTCCTGTATTTTGCGTTCAAACCTCTGGTAAATATCCGTATCTGCGCTGAAGTTTAAAAGGACATTATAAAAGAGCGGAAGCTTGACCTTATCATCAATACTGTTTTCAAAGGCAAAGTACAGATATACCTCTCTTGGTAATGGATCCGTATACTCCTCCGGCAGAGCGTAAAGATAGTATTCATACAGTCTTGTAATCCTTGACCCATTACTGATGGCTTTGCTGTAAACCCGGAATGCCTCCCGATCCACTCTTTCCTCTTTTATATACTGATCTGCCAAAGCTTCAACAAGTGCTGCATTTTTTAAATCTGCAGCAACTTTTATATTATTTTGTCCTTCTCCGGCATCCTCTGTTAAACTTCCCGCAGCGGCTTTAGCCATCACGGCAGTATCCGTAAACTCCGGGTTATGTCCGGAAAGCTCCGGTGCCTCATGCAATGCCTTCAGGAACTCGATGACCGCAATTCTCTTGTTTTTCCCATGCCGCAGCCCGTCATAAATCGCCCGGGTTCTGGAATCCTGCATAAAAAAAGCATGACGGAAATCATCCGTGTCAAAAACGCGGATGGCATGTTCCTCATCCTCCTCAAACAGACGGCGGAAATCCGCAGCACTGTCCAAAGCTGCTTCTTCATCTCCGGCACGAGATTTCAAGTAAAATACATACGGGATCTCAAGCTCTCCCGCATTGCTTACTACCGTAAGTTTTCCTTCCAGCTTTTTACGACTCTCCAGCCCCCTTGCATCAACCGACAGGAAAATCCGCGTGCGCACACCTCCGAACGCACTTTTAAGGACTGTTACCTTCGGATTATCCGAATAGATCAGCCCTTTTAACTGCACACCGTTTTCCGATGTCAGCACCATATCAAATTTTGAGATCTCACCTGCGGATAACGTCCCCTCAAAGCGGTCTTTGGACATCTTAAGCTCCGGGGAAATCATATCGACGATTCCTCGGGCAAGTTTATTAATACGTTCTTTCATGCTTTTTTCTCCGTAAGTGTTTATTTTAGCACAGGAGGCTCTCCAGTTAAAGTGCTTATCTTAATAATTGCAATCATTCTTTCTTCCTGATAAGATAAAGAGACTTGAGCAGCTCATGCTCTTTCTCAAAGGAGAATGTATGATTACCGAACCCCTGACTCTTTATAAGCTGATGATTCTATATCTGTTAAAATCCGTAAACTATCCTCTCACCAACAATCAGCTGAGCGGATTTTTTCTGGATTATGAATATACCACATATTTTACCCTTCAGCAGGCAATTTCCGAGCTGGTAGAAGCCAAGCTGATTACCGCGCACTCCTCCCGCAATTCCACACGCTATGAGATTACACGCGAGGGCTCTGATACCCTGGAGTTTTTTAAGGGCGAAATCACCAGCGGCGCAATTGAGGATATGGACCGGTTTCTTAAGGAAAACAAAATCCGTTTACGTGCCGAGTCCTCTAATTATACCGACTATTCTGAAACCGATGATGGTAATTATATTGTCCAGATGGAGGTACGTGAGGAAAACTCTATCCTCTACTCTCTGGAGCTTAATGTCCCGGATAAGGAATCTGCAGAGCTTATGTGCTCCCGCTGGTCGGAAAAAAATCAAAAAATTTATGCTTATATCATAAAGCAGCTCCTGGGTTAAACCGATTAATCTATCGATATGTCCTATATACCGCTCGCCTGATAAGGAAAACTCTTTAGGCAATGTAAAATCAAACCAGCTGGAAACGATAAACAGAACGATAAGCAGATGCAAAAATATAAAGTATTAAGGCAATCCTGTTAAAGCTTAGGACAGTAAAAGCTCCGCGGAAAAGATCACTGGATCATCCTCGGAGCTTTTTTTATGCTGATTTCGATATTTCTTTTTCTTTTATCAAAACCGGACATTCTGTCCGATATCAGGACTGCTTAGATGCATCCTCTGATTTTACTGTACTCTCAGCCTTCACTGCTGTACCTTCCTGCATCTCACGGAGAAGCTTTTCAGCACTGACAAGCTTTACGCAAAGTGTAAAAAGCTGTGCCGCAGTCCTAAGATCCTCAATCGGTGGATAGGTTGGTGCAATACGAATATTACTGTCATGCGGGTCTTTGCCGTATGGGAAGGTTGCACCTGCAGAGGTCAACTTAACTCCTGCCTTCTTGCACTTATCAACAACCGCCTTGGCACAGCCGTCCATGGTCTCAAAGCTTATAAAATAGCCTCCCCTTGGTTTGGTCCAGGAACCGATTCCAAGGCCTCCCAGGTTTTTCTCAAAGATATCCTCCACCATTTCAAACTTCGGACGGATGATATCCGCATGCTTCCTCATATGCTCCACCATGCCATGGATATCCTTAAAAAACCTTACATGGCGCAGCTGATTTACCTTGTCATATCCAATTGTCTGATGCTTTAATTGGTTACGGATATCCTCCAGATTATTGGATGATGTGGCAAGCGCTGCAATACCGGAGCCCGGGAACGTAACCTTGGAGGTAGATGCAAACTTATATACAAGATCAGGATTTCCTGCCCGCTTGCACTCTGCAAGAATCTCAATCAGGTAGTCCTGATCATGATCATAGAGATGATGAATGCCATAGGCATTGTCCCAGTAAATACGGAAGTCCTTCGCTGCCGGCTTTAATCTTGCAAAGCGTCTCACTGTCTCGTCAGAATAGCTGTATCCCTGTGGATTAGAGTACTTCGGTACACACCAGATGCCCTTGATTGCCTCATCCTCAGCAACCAGCCTCTCTACCATATCCATATCCGGACCGGTTTCCGACATAGGCACATTGATCATCTCAATGCCGAAATATTCGGTGATGCCAAAATGACGATCATATCCGGGTACAGGGCACAGCCACTTAACCTTATCCAGCTTGCACCAGGGCGTGTTGCCCATTACGCCGTGCGTCATAGAGCGGGAAATGGAATCGTACATTACATTGAGCGAGGAATTGCCGAAAATCAGGATATTATCCGGATTGTTTTCCATCATATCGGAAAGCAGTACCTTTGCTTCCTCAATGCCGCCCAGTACACCATAGTTACGGCAGTCTGTACCATCCTCACAGTACATATCCGCATCTGAATTGAGCGCGTCCATAAGTCCCATGCTGAGATCCAGCTGTTCCTTACAAGGCTTGCCGCGGCTCATATCCAGGCTCATTTCCATAGACTGATATCTGCTGTACTCCTTTTTAAGCTGAGCAAGCTCCCCTTTTAGTTCCTCTCTGGTCATCGTATCGTATGTCTTCATCCTATCCTCCCGCTTCTGCCAAAGAAAGTCCCATAGAAAACCGTATGGTTAGATGCAGTATATACTTAATTTCCACCGCTTTCAAGTGCCTACTTTTGCTTTCATTTCAGCTTCCTTGGTGGAATATACGCTGGTTTACAGAATTAACTCATATGATTCAGCAGTTCATCTTAAGCTCAGGAAGCAGTTTTTGCTGCTGCACTTGTCTCCTCTGTCGAACTGCTGCCAGTTCCACTGCTGCCCGTCTGACTGCCTGCCTGACCATCTGCTGCCTGACTGCTTTCCGAGGTATCCGCCTTGCCGCCTGACAACAGTGCATTATGCTTCAGCGCATCCACACGCGTTTCCAAAAAGCTTAATTCCCTCTTGGCTTCCTCATCTCCCGGATACATACCTAGATAATCGGTAAAAGCATCATAAGCTGACTGCCACTGCGCTGTTTTTTCAAGATACACCGCCTCGTTAAACAAAAGGTCTCTGTCGTTTTGCAGACCTGCATCACGTGCCTTGTCCAGATCTGCGCGAGCAGTCTCAAGATCCTCCTCATTAAGCGCCGTAGCAGCATCCTGTATCAGCTTTTTAGCATCGATCTGTGTCTGCAGCTTCTGATATGTCTCATTTTTCCCATCAATTTTGGTGAGAATGTTGACCGTCTTTTGTGCTGCCGCAAGATCTCCCGTCATGTACTCTGCCTCTGCCCGGTAGAGAAGGATATCAAACTGCACCTTGGAAATCTGCCCATTGCTTTCGTCCAGTGCCTTATTAAGCGTTGTGATGGCATCCTGATAGTCGCCCTTTTCCAGCTGTGCGATTCCCTCCAGTCGTAATTCCTTTGCCTTACTTCCGCAGGAGCTCATGGTACCAAGTATCATAAGTGCACAAGCAGTGGCAAAAAGCATTCGCCGGAGCCTTGGTCTCTTTTTCATCTTCTGCCTCGTTTTATCATCTGTTTTCCTCTTACTGTCTGCCTGTACTTCCAAATCCTCCCCGGTCCGTGTTTCCAAGAGAATCTGTTTCTTCAAAGCGGATGACAGGCTGATGCTCCAGGATGCGGAACTGGCAGATCCGGTCATTGATCTGAATTTCCGTATCTCTCGTTGCATACACAGGCATACGGATAATATCATTGTCACCGCAATAGCTCTCGTCGATAACCCCGATAGAATTTGTCTGGATCAGACCGTAATTTTTAAATGTGGAGCTTCGGGGAGCGAGGATCATTTCATATCCATCCGGCACCTGTACGGAAATCCCCATGCTGATGAGTCGAAACTCACCCTTTTTCATCTTTACATGCTCGGCGACTCGTAAATCAATCCAGTCACTTTTGCCACCGATATATTGAAGCTTTGATATCTCATTGCTGTGATAATGTATCCGTATTGTCTTTTCCATCCTGTTTTACTCCATTTTCACTTGTCCCGGCTGTTTCCATCTGTCCCGGATCCTGTATTTCCCCGGTTTCCGGGCTTTTTTCCACAGCGGATTCCGGATCCTCATTCTGTGCATTGGATTCCTGTTCGTCCGTCGTTCCCAGTACGTTTTTTACTTCATCCTGCACTTCCTGCTCAATTTCTGCCTGCACCTCCGGGTTCAGTCCCGGGAGCTCCTCCAGACTGGAAACTCCAAATCTTCTGAGAAATTCCTCTGTCGTAGCAAAAAGCGTCGGCCGTCCCGGGGCATTGAGTCTGCCGACCTCCTCCACCAGCTCATATTCCACAAGCTTATTGACGGCATGGTCAGATTTTACTCCACGGATTTTTTCTATCTCCGCCTTGGTCACCGGCTGCTTATAGGCAATAATCGCCAGAGTTTCCATCACCACCTCCGTGAGAACCGGCTTCCGCGGCTGCTTGGCTACCCGGATTAACGCATCATAATACTCGGGCGCGGTGCACATCTGATACCGGGTATCAAGCTGCAGGATACGGATACCGCCATTTCGTTTTGCATACCTGTCCATCAGGCGCTTTACCGCCTGCTCCGCAGGCTTTTTACCAAGCTCCAGTGCTGCCGCAATCTGATCCAGCGACACAGACCTGCCCATTGTAAAAAGCAGCGCTTCGATCGTATTTTCCTCCCGGAGGAGCTCGTCGGAGTATTCCCGGTCAATCTGGTCTGCTATTTTCTGTTCCTTCTCATCCAATCCCATCAGTTGAAATCCTCCAGACCCTG
This sequence comes from Oribacterium sp. HCP28S3_H8, assembly GCF_052064775.1. Classification (NCBI taxonomy): domain Bacteria; kingdom Bacillati; phylum Bacillota; class Clostridia; order Lachnospirales; family Lachnospiraceae; genus Oribacterium; species Oribacterium sp. HCP28S3_H8. The sequence continues at coordinate 141,392 of NZ_JBQHUZ010000005.1, forward strand.
AAGCTCAAGTGCATCATCTTCGACAGTATCTCCGCTCTCCACTGTGGTAATGTCCATATCCGCAAAAGGTCTCTCCTGTACCAGCGTAATTTTACCCATCTTCATCAGCTCAAGAATTGCCAGGAAGCTGATGACCACATCCATTTTGTCCTTCTTTTTCCGGACCATATGCCGGAATGAGAAATGCCGGTGGGACCGCGCATACTTAAGCACATCAACAATCCTGCCTTCAAGACTTACCTTCTCCCTCTTAATGACGCCAAACTTGGAACGCAGCTGATCAATCGAGTCTTCCTTACGTTTCATCACATCATTAAAGAGCTTTCCCAGCTTTTCCAGGGTGACATTTTTAAGAAGCTCATCAAGATTGATCGGAGGTACATACTTTTCCACCTCCTTGGGAATCGTTGGATCCTTATAAAAACGAAGCCCTGCTTCATCTTCCCTTTGTTCCAGCACTTGTCCCATATACTTATACTTTTTATATTCCAGAAGTCTCTCAACCAGCTCTGCCCGGGGATCAATTTCCTCCCCTTCTTCATTCACTTCCTTAGGAAGCAGCATTTTGGACTTGATTTCCAAAAGCGTCGCCGCCATAACGAGGAAATCCGAAACAATCTCAAGGTCTTCCTCCTCCATCTGGCTGATATACTCCATGTATTCCGCAGTAATCTGTATAATGGGAATATCAAAAATATCTATTTTGTCCCGGTCAATCAGATGGAGTAAAAGATCCAGAGGACCCTCAAAATGTTCCAGCTTAAATGTTAGTTCTTCCATATTTTCATGATCCCTGTTAAAAATCCGACCCTATATATTTACCATAGAGAACTATCACAACGCAACATGGATCTCTGTGTGAATTTCAAATCCAGAGTCAATGCTTTAATAATATTATAAAATCTATTAATTTATTTGGATGTAATTGCATTACTAATGTTATCTCATTAAAGACAGTGATCTCCTTATATGAGATGTTTTTCTTTGATTGTGCAAGATTTTTTACATCTAAAAGGTCCAAATCCTTATGCATTTTATTAATTGTTAAGTTAAATTTGTTCTGATAAATTATTAATGCAGTGGATTTCTGTTTTAGCAGGACTCCCCCGAACCTATCAAACCGAACAACTACCTAAGGAGGTCTCATGATTTCTTACAGTCCCTTCTGGCAAACGCTTGCTAAGTCCGAGGTCAGTCAGTATCAGCTGATAAAGTTCCATAACATCTCAGCAGGACAAGTCAATCGTCTCAGAAACAATCTTCCCGTCTCTACGGAAACAATCCGACATCTTTGCAGCATATTAAAATGTAATGTGATGGACATTATGGAGTTTATCCCATCAAGCTGAAGTAAGGTATTTCATATGATCTGTCATAAAGAAAACTGCCTGCCAGACTTCCGGACAGACAGTTTTCTATGTATGCTATGTGGTATTTGATATTGCTCTACGCATCATCACCGGGCATTTTCTGTGCCTTAAGAAGCGCCCCATCTCAGTCTCTGATCAGTCTCCAGATTTAGATGGATCGTCGGTCTTTGAATTATGCTCCGTATCCTTTGCATCTGATAAGGCTGACTCCTGAGCACCTGAAGCATTTTCTGCAGGTGCAGCAGCTGTATCATCCGCAAAATGCGTGTAAGCTGCTCTTACCTCCTCAAAGCTTCGCTTGCCTCCACTTGTATTCTGCTCAGCCTTACGCACGTCTGCTTCCAGCGCCTTAGCTCTTTCCTGAATGTTCTCTACCCCGGAGCCACCGTCCGACACCTCAGGATGGTTACCGGATACAGCAGCATCAGGGCTCTGACCCGTAGCTGCAGCATGCTCTCTTTGCACATCATGGAGGATCTGCATAAACTCCTTACCGGTGATGGTTTCCCTCTCAATCAGAAACTCTGCAATCCGGTCCAGCGCATAGCGGTTCTCGCTTAAAATTCTTTTTGCCTCATTATAGCAGGATTTCAGCAGGCTGCTGACCTCCTTATCGACCTCTGTAGCAGTATCATCTCCGCAGTTCATAACCGTCCTGCCGGTAAGATACATATTTTCCTGTGTTGCCAGACCCATCAGTCCAAAGCGGTCGGACATACCGTACTGCGTAACCATCGCACGGGCAATCTTGGTTGCTCTCTCAATATCATTGGCTGCACCGGTTGTCACGGTATCAAAGACAATTTCCTCCGCAGCCCTGCCTGCCAGAAGCCCGACAAGCATGGCTAGCAGCTCGCTTTTTGTATTGAGGTACTTCTCCTCCTCCGGAACCTGCATTACATAGCCTAACGCACCCATGGTTCTCGGTACAATCGTAATCTTCTGCACCGGCTCGGAATCCTTTTGGATCGCGGAAACAAGCGCATGCCCTACCTCATGATAGGACACAATTCTACGTTCCTCCTGGCTAAGGATCCGGTCCTTCTTTTCCTTACCAACAAGCACAACCTCAACCGCTTCAAACAGATCCGCCTGAGAGACCTTTGATCTGCCATGCTTCACAGCGGTAATGGCTGCTTCATTTACCATATTGGCAAGATCCGCGCCTACAGCTCCCGAGGTTGCCAGCGCAATCTCGTTAAAATCTACAGAATCATCCAACTGGATGTCCCTGGCATGTACCTTTAAAATATTGACACGTCCCTTTAAATCCGGCTTTTCCACAATGACGCGTCGGTCAAATCTGCCGGGTCTCAGCAACGCAGGATCTAAAATCTCCGGACGGTTTGTCGCTCCCATAACCATGATGCCCTTGGAGGCATCAAAGCCATCCATCTCGGAAAGCAACTGGTTCAGCGTCTGCTCCCGCTCATCATTACCACCGTAACGGGTATCACGGGTTTTACCAATTGCATCAATCTCATCTATAAAGATAATGCAGGGTGCCGTTTGCGAAGCCTGCTTAAATAAATCTCTTACACGGCTTGCACCGACTCCGACAAACATTTCTACAAAGTCAGAACCAGAAAGAGAATAAAACGGAACCTGTGCCTCACCGGCAACTGCCTTGGCAAGCAAGGTTTTACCGGTCCCCGGAGGGCCTACCAGCAGTGCGCCCTTAGGGAGCTTTGCTCCAACCGCCTTATATTTTGCAGGATTATGCAGGAAATCCACAATCTCAATCAGGCTTTCCTTTGCCTCATCTTCACCGGCAACATCCTTAAAACTGACGCCGGTTTCCTTCTGCATATACATCTTGGCTGTGGATTTGCCGACTCCCATCACTCCGCCGCCACTTCCCATCCGCTTCATGGTCATATTCATGATCACAAAAAGCAGCACAAACGGAAGCACAAGTCCGATCAATGTCTCCATGATATAGCCGGTATTATCAGGCTTGTTTTTATAAATCACGACATTATGCTTCAGCATCCGGTCCACAAGATTTGCAGCATCTGCATTGACCGGCACCACATAAAAGGTCATGTTGCTCTGGTTTAGAAACTGCTGGTACGTGTTAGACGTGCCGATGCTGTTGTCAAGCGCATTATATTTAGGCGTGATTGTGATCTGGTTATCTCCCCAGCGCACCTCTTTTACCTGGTCGTTATCCACCATCTGGATAAACTCAGAGTAGCTCAGCTCCTGACTTACCCCGGATACAAAAAACTGCCTTACCATTGTATATATAAAGAAGGTAACGACTGCCGCAATGATCAGAATCAGAAATGTCTGCCCTGAATTGGTATTTCGGAACCTTCCACCATCGCCTCTGTTGTCATTATTATCCATCCATATCTCCTGTTTTGCGCCTGGTATTTAACTGTCATAAAATAAAAACAGTTTTCAATTTATTATACGGGGCATAGTCGGATAAATCAAGGTGACTGTTATGAAATAAGTGTAAACTTAACCTCAGGAAGCAGCCGCTTTATGTACCTGCCCCCAGGTTAAAACATCCCCGGGCAGCTTACGATCACGCTGCAATCACCTTTCAATGCGATGTAAAAAGATACCGCTTCTAAGCTTAGGTTCAAACCAGGTGGATTTCGGCGGCATAAGCAGTCCATGATCTGCCACATTGAGAAGCTCCGAAATACTGGTCGGATGCATTGCGAATGCAACTGCCGGACCTGTTTCCTCCAGCGTTCCATCCATGGCATGCTGATACGTGTAGCGGCTGACTCTTTTTTCAAGCTCCTTAAGTCCCCGGATTCCTCCGACAAACTCAATTCTCTGATCCGTCCTCGGATCACCGATGCCGAGAAGCGGCTTCAGAATCTCATCCTGTAAAAGCGAAACATCCAGCGTTTTAACAGGGTCCTCGCTTCTCTCCTCCATAAGAGCCTCTCTCTCCCGGATCAGAAACCATTCTCCACCCAGGTACATGCAGATCTCGCCCTTCACTCTCGGTTTAAAAGCTTCCTTAATATGAAATACCTGGAAGTTTTCCTCGATGGAAATCATAAAATCTTCCGCCGAATATCCATTGAGATCCTTCACAACCCGATTGTAGTCCATGATCTTAAGCTCTTCATCAGGAAAGAGTACCGACAGGAAATAGTTAAATTCCTCTGAGCCATCATAATCCGGATGTTCTGCCCTTCTCTTAAGCCCGACCTTCACTGCCGAGGCTGCTCTGTGGTGTCCATCCGCAATATAGGTTGCCGGAATCTCAGCGAAATATCCCTGCAGTCTGTTGACCGTATCCGGATCCGATATTCTGAAAACTCTGTGGCGAATGCCATCCTCTGAAGTAAAATCATATAGGGCTTCGGTCTTCTTGGTCTCCGTTACAATGTCATTTATTTTGCTTTCGCCTCGATACGCAAGGAAAATCGGACCCGTCTGGCACGAGCAGACATCCACATGATGTATTCTGTCCTGCTCCTTCTCGGCAACCGTATTTTCATGTTTCTTACATACATTGTTTAAATAATCATCAATCGAAGAGAGCGCCGCGATCCCTGTCTGCGTTCTGCCGTCCATGGTAAGCTCGTAAACATAATAGCATGGCTCTGCATCCTGGATAAAAACTCCATCCCGGATTTCCTGATCCAGCATCTCAGATGCCTTTTGATATACCTCCGGTGCATACATATCCTGCCGCTCCGGAAACTGTGTCTCCGGACGATCAATATTAAGGAAGGAAAGCGGTTTGCCCTGCACGGCTGCTCTAGCCTCTGCCTGGGAATACACATCATACGGAAGCGCTGCAACCTGCTCTACATATTGAGCTGCCGGTCGTATCGCGCGAAATGGTTTAATCACTGCCATGAACTCTGCTCCTTTACATAAAATAACTTATACCTTTTAAAATAGCCTGCCGGGATGGACCCGGCAGGCTTGATTATACAATTTAGATTAAAGGATACCGCCTACACTTAAGAAAAGTGGCGCAAATACCAGAGAAATAATCGTCATCAGCTTGATAAGGATGTTAATGGATGGTCCGGAAGTATCCTTAAACGGATCACCTACGGTATCACCAACAACTGCTGCCTTGTGCGCTTCGCTGCCCTTACCGCCATGATGTCCTTCCTCGATATACTTCTTGGCATTATCCCAGGCTCCACCGGAATTGGACATAAAAATTGCCATCATAACGCCTGCAACAAGTGCGCCGGCGAGCAGTCCGCCGAGAGCTTCCGGTCCCAGCAGCAAACCTACTGCGAGTGGAGCAAATACCGCCAGCACTCCCGGGATAATCATTTCCCTGAGGGCTGCCTGTGTGGAAATAGCTACACAGGAGGTATAGTCCGGACGGGAGGTTCCGGCAAGAATCCCGGCATCTGCATGGAACTGCCTGCGTACTTCCTCAATCATCGTATATGCAGCTCTGGAAACCGAACTCATCGTAAATGCGCTGAAAAGGAACGGCAGCATGCCGCCAATCATAAGTCCGATCGTAACACGGTTATTGAGGATATCAATGGACTTGAGACCGACTGCCTCTGCATAGGAAACAAACAGTGCCAGCGCTGTAAGCGCCGCAGAGCCAATCGCAAAGCCCTTACCCATGGCTGCTGTAGTATTTCCAACCGCGTCCAGCTTATCTGTGATATCCCGGACAGACTCATCCAGACCGGACATCTCGGCAATACCACCAGCATTATCCGCGATCGGTCCATACGCATCTACCGCAACAGTAATGGCTGTTGTTGAAAGCATACCTACAGCAGAAAGGGCAATGCCATACAGTCCCATCACCTGGAAGGAAATAAAGATACCTACACAGATCAGAAGCACCGGGATTGCTGCAGAGCGCATACCAACAGCAAGACCTGAAATAATATTGGTGCCTGCTCCGGTCTCGGACTCCTTGGCAATCTCCTGTACCGGCTTGTAGTCTCCGGATGTGTAATACTCGGTAATCATACCAATCACAAGACCGACCAGAAGTCCGGAGATAACCGCAACCGCGGCGGAAATGGTATGGAAGATCATAACAGAAAGAACAACCGAAATCACAAGCACCAGAGCACTCGCAATATACGTGCCACGGTTCAGGGATTTGTGCGGATCCATCTTATCATCGCCCTTGACAAAAAAGCAGCCGATGATGCAGGCAGCCAGTCCGCAGCCAGCAAGAAGCAGAGGATACAGGGCCCCCGCAACCTGATAATAGGCGATTCCCAGAGTCAAGGCAGAAACCAGCGCGCCGACGTAAGACTCAAAAAGATCCGCACCCATACCGGCAACATCACCGACGTTGTCACCAACATTATCCGCAATAACAGCAGGATTTCTCGGATCATCCTCCGGGATGCCCGCTTCTACCTTACCTACAAGATCCGCTCCAACGTCCGCAGCCTTAGTGTAGATACCACCTCCAACACGGGCAAACAATGCAATGGAGGATGCGCCAAGGGAAAATCCGGAGAGCACTCCTACATTTCCTGTAATAAGATAAATAAGAGAGACTCCGACTACACCGAAGCCTGCAACGCACATGCCCATAACCGAACCACCTGCAAATGCAATCTGAAGTGCATGATTCATGCCATGGGTCATCGCTGCATTTGCTGTCCGGACATTGGCCTTGGTTGCAACCGTCATACCGAAATATCCTGCAAGTGTTGAAAACAGCGCTCCAAACACAAAGCAGACTGCAGTAACCCAGGATCCGGTTCCCAGTCCGATTGCTACAAACAGCACGGCAACAAAAATAATCAGAATCTTATATTCCGAAAAGAGGAATGCATGGGCACCCTCGGAAATGGCTCCGGCAATTTCCTTCATCCGGTCATTTCCCGCTTCTGTTCCGGAAACTCTGCCTGCCTGATAGCCGGCAAAGATCAGTGCCAGTACACCCAGCACCGGAACAACAAATAAAATATTCATACTCTACGCCTCCTGATAATTTCACATTCAGCTCAGCAAATGTGTGTTAACATAATAACATACAAAGCCTGTTTATCAAAGCCGCATCATTGTATTTTATCGCATAAAGCGGGCATCTAAAGGCAGAGCCCTTCGCAAAGCTTACCTACTTACTTGATTTTCCTTACTCTCAGGATCCCCTCAATCTGCTGCAGGTTGGTAAAGCCCTCATCTGTAAGATGTCTGTCAATATCCATCAGTGTGTATGCATACTGACCGCGGGATTTGTTCTGCATGCCTGCAATATTGATGCCGGCATCTCCCAGAGCTCTTGTAATCTGTCCCAGCATGTTGGGCACATTTCTATGGAGGATCGCGATTCTGCCATCGGTCTGGCAGATACCCATTTCTGTATCCGGGAAATTAACGCTATGGTGAATGTTTCCGTTATCCAGATAGTCCTGAATCTCTTCAACCGCCATCACCGCGCAGTTATCCTCTGCTTCCTCGGTGGATGCACCAAGGTGTGGCAGTACAACCGCTCCGGGCATATTGGCAACCTTTGGGTTAGGGAAATCGGAAACATAGACCTTAACCTTGCCCTGTGACAGCGCTTCCGCCATATCGTCATCATTCACAAGCGTATCTCGTGCAAAGTTGAGGATCCGCACACCATCCTTCATCTGCTGGAAAGCCTTTTTGTTAAGCATTCCCTTAGTGGAGTCCGTTGCCGGCACATGGATCGTAAGATAATCGCACTTGGCAAACAGTTCCTCGGTGAGCGCAGTGTGATGCACCTTCTGCGAGAGATTCCATGCGGATGCTACAGAGAGATAGGGATCATAGCCGTACACCTCCATTCCGAGATCAACCGCCGCATTGGCTACCAGTACACCGATTGCTCCAAGCCCGATGACGCCAAGCTTCTTACCCTTGATTTCCACACCGGCAAAGTTCTTTTTTGCCTTCTCCGCCTTTTTCTGAATGTCCGGATCCTGTGCATTGGCCTTTACCCAGTCAGCTCCGCCCAGGATATCCCGGCTTGCCATCATGAGTCCTGAAATCACAAGCTCCTTTACGGCATTGGCATTGGCGCCTGGTGTATTGAATACTACAATGCCATGCTCTGCGCAGTCGATCAGAGGGATATTATTAACCCCGGCTCCTGCACGCCCGATCGCGCGCAGAGTCTTTGGAAATGCCATGTCATCCATATCCTGAGATCTGACGAGGACTCCTGCTGCTTCCTCCATCTGGTCAACGAGTGTGTAGCCCTTACGGAATTTTCCGGTTCCGACACGACTGATATTGTTTAAGCAAAAAATTTTACGGTCCTTCATGCCTTATGATTCTCCTTTTCAAACTGATCCATAAATTCAACAAGCTTTACGACCCCTTCATATGGCATTGCGTTGTAGAGCGATGCTCTCATACCTCCGACGGTGCGATGTCCCTTGAGGTTTTTAAAGCCTGCGGCAGAGGACTCTGCAATAAACTTTGCATCGAGATCCTTATCTCCTGTAACAAAGGGAACATTCATAAGAGAACGATCTTTAGGTACTACCGTTCCATGGAACATGCGGGACTGATCAAGGAAATCATACAGCACCTTGGCTTTCCTTTCATTCCGCTCCTTCATAACCTCAAGTCCGCCCATCTCCTTAAGCCACTGGAATACGAGCCCGCAGATATAAATATTGTAGCAGGGCGGGGTGTTATACATTGATCCCTTGTCTGCGTGAGTCTTATAACGGAGCATGGTAGGTGTAAACGGAAGTACATCCTCCCGGATCAGATCCTCCCGGATAATGACAATCGTGACGCCTGCCGGACCTACGTTTTTCTGTACGCCGCCCCACACAATGCCATAGCGGGAAACATCCATCGGCTCGGAGAGAAACATGGAGGATACATCTGACACGAGGTCCTTGCCCTTGGTATCCGGAAGTTCCCGGATTGTTGTGCCATAGATGGTATTGTTCTGGCAAATATATACATAATCCGCATCCTCATCAATCGGAAGATCCGAAAGGTCCGGAATATAGGTAAAGTTTTTATCCGCAGAGCTTGCAACAACGTGCACCTTGCCATAAAGCTCCGCTTCTTTCGCGGCCTTCTTAGCCCAGTTTCCGGTTACAATGTAATCCGCAACCTTGTTTCGCATGAGGTTCATCGGCACCATCGCAAACTGTGTGTTTCCACCGCCCTGGAGAAACAGTACCTTATAGTTATCAGGGATCCCCAGCAGCTCCCGGATATCCGCCTCACACTGGTCGATGATATCCTGGAAATCCTTGGAACGATGTGACATCTCCATGACAGACATTCCGCACCCATGATAATCCAGCATCTCTTCCGCTGCTTTTCTGAGGACCTCCTCCGGCAGAACTGCCGGACCTGCACTGAAGTTGTAAACTCTGCTCATATCCATATCTCCTTTGGCAAAGATATAATTATACATTATACCTCTTATGATTTATATTCCTTTTCGGATATGATGCTATAATACCACCGTTTACATTTATATACATAATAAATATTTTTTATGTATTCACATTAGTACAACATAAAAGAGCTCCCGTCACTGTGACGGAAGCTCTCCTGCAATCATGCTAAAAAATAAATTCAACCTGCCAGGTTACCGGATCCTTGCGGCAACCTGGTCTCCCATCTCCGAGGTAGACAGCCGGGTCAGCCCGGAAACACCATCCTCCATAATATCCGCAGTGCGTAAACCAGCCGTCAAGGTTTCCGCTACAGCTGCCTCCACAGCATCCGCCTCTTTGCTTAAATTAAAGGAATACCGGAGCAGCATGGCAGCAGACAAAATGGTAGCCAGAGGATTGGCAACATTGAGACCGGCAATATCAGGTGCAGATCCGCCACTCGGCTCATAAAGTCCAAAACTATCCTCACGGAGAGATGCGGATGGAAGCATTCCCAGGGATCCCGCAATCTCTGCCATCTCATCTGACAGAATATCTCCAAACATATTTTCGGTCACGACCACATCAAACTGTCCGGGATTTCGTACCAGCTGCATCGCTGTAGAATCTACCAGGGCATGATCGAGTGCAATATCCGGATGCGCCTTGCCTACCTCTATTACAATTTTCCTCCAGAGTCTGGAGGAGTCCAGCACATTGGCCTTATCTACAGAGGTTACATGGCACTGTCTCTTGGACGCAATTTCAAATGCCTTTTCCGCAATCCTGCGGATTTCATAATCATGGTAGACCAATGTATCTGTGGCGACCTCTACCCCGTCGACCACTTCCGTTTTGCGTGTGCCGAAATACAGTCCGCCCGTCAATTCCCGGACCATCATTACATCAAAGCCCTGATCGGCAATGGACTCTCTGAGCGGACATGCTTTTTTAAGCTCCGGATAGAGATGTGCCGGTCTTAGATTGCAAAAGAGACCAAGCGATTTCCGAAGCTTGAGAAGTCCTGCCTCCGGACGCTTCTCCGGCGGAAGCTCATACCAGCTGGACTGTCCTACCTTCCCTCCAATGGAGCCCATCAGCACAGCATCCGCGCTCTTGCAGATTTCAATGGTTTCATCCGTAAGCGGCTCGCCATACGCATCAATGGAGCATCCTCCCATCAGTACCCTTTCAAAGCAAAACTTATGTCCATAGACCTTTGCCACCCTTTCAAGCACTTTCTGCGCTTCACGTACAATTTCCGGACCAATACCGTCTCCGGGGATAGTTACAATTTTAAAATTCATGATACGACTCCTTTTTATATCAGCATTATTTTGACAGTATAATAGCGTATTTATGTATCGTCAGTGTACACTGCTTTTTCCATAAAAGCGAATAGCTATCTTTTATGGCTGTCATGCACATTCAGTGGTATAATTCCTTTACTTAAATCGCCTTTATTGAAATTATTGTCACACACGAATCACATGGAGCATGCAATGGAACATCATTCATTTAAATTACATTCCGACTACAAGCCCACCGGAGATCAGCCACAGGCCATTGACAAGCTGGTGCAGGGCTTCCGGGAAGGAAATCAGTTTGAGACCCTCCTGGGTGTCACCGGCTCCGGCAAAACCTTTACCATGGCAAATGTCATAGAGAAGCTGCAAAAGCCTACGCTGATTATATCGCATAATAAAACCCTTGCGGCACAGCTCTACTCGGAAATGAAGGAATTTTTCCCGGAAAATGCGGTAGAGTATTTTGTATCATATTATGATTACTACCAGCCGGAGGCATATATGCCGGCGACAGATACATATATAGAAAAGGACTCGGATATCAACGACGAAATCGATAAGCTCCGGAACTCCGCCATGGCATCCCTGTCGGAGCGGAATGATGTCATCGTGGTTTCTTCCGTATCCTGTATCTATGGTCTTGGTGCACCAAACGAATATCTCAATATGGCAATTTCTCTGAGACCCGGACAAAACAGAGACCGCGACGATTTCTTACGGCAGCTCATCAACATCCAGTACAACCGAAATGATATTGACTTTAAGCGTGGCACCTTCCGTGTTATGGGCGATGTTGTTGATGTATTTCCAGCATCCGAGGGAGAACAGGCATATAGAATTGAATTTTTTGGCGATGAGATCGACCGGATCCAGCTGATTGATGCACTGACCGCCAAAGCCAAGGCAACGCTTGAGCATGTGATGATTTTTCCGGCAAGTCCCTATGTTATCCCTCAGGAAAAGCTCAATCTTGCATGCAATAATATCCTTGCGGAAATGGAGGAACGGGTAAAGTACTTTAAATCCGAGGATAAGCTGATCGAAGCCCAGAGAATCGCGGAACGCACCAATTATGATGTGGAGATGCTCAAGGAAACCGGATTCTGCTCCGGAATTGAAAACTACACACGGCATCTCAATTTCCAGAAGCCCGGGGAACCGCCCTATACATTGATGGATTATTTTCCAGATGATTATCTCATTATCGTGGATGAGTCGCACATTACCCTGCCTCAGGTACGCGGTATGTACAATGGAAACCTTTCCCGCAAAATGACACTCGTAGATTATGGATTCCGTCTGCCATCGGCACTGGACAACCGTCCTTTAAATTTCCAGGAATTTGAGCAGAAAATTGATCAGATGATGTTTGTCTCAGCCACTCCGGGCGAGTACGAAGCAGATCACGAGCTGCTAAGGGCGGAGCAGATCATCCGTCCTACAGGTCTTCTGGATCCTAAAATTGAGGTCCGCCCTACAAAGGGTCAGATTGACGACCTGATTTCCGAAATCCATAAGGAAACCGACAAGCAGCATAAGGTTCTTGTAACCACCCTTACCAAGCGTATGGCGGAGGATCTCACGAAATATCTCAAGGAGGCAGACATTCGCGTAAAATATCTGCATTCTGACATTGATACACTGGAGCGGGCTAGCATCATCCGGGACATGCGTCTCGATAAATTTGATGTACTTGTGGGAATCAATCTTTTAAGAGAGGGTCTGGATATTCCGGAAATCACGCTGGTCGCCATCCTCGATGCGGATAAAGAGGGTTTTCTGCGTTCGGAAACCTCGCTGATCCAGACGGTAGGCAGAGCCGCCCGAAATGCGGAGGGTCATGTCATCATGTATGCTGACACCATTACAGAGTCTATGGATCGTACGATTGAGGAAACCAACCGCCGTCGGAAAATTCAGGAAAAGTATAATGAGGAGCATGGCATTACACCGACCACCATTAAAAAGGCGGTTCGGGATCTGATTTCCATCTCCAAGGCAGCCGACGCCGATGATGTCAGGGGAATCTCCAAGGATGTGGAGTCCATGACACATCAGGAGATCGACAAACTGATCCGGGAACTCACCAAAAAGATGCGGGCTGCTGCTGCCGAGCTTAACTTTGAGGATGCCGCACGCTACCGGGATAAAATTGACGAGATCCGTAAAGCTAAGACATAATTTCTGTTTTCTTACCTGTCATCCTCCGGATACTCTGCTGTAAAAAGCATAAGCTCCGGTGAATCAGGATACAGATTCCCAATGTGATGATAAAAATAAACGCTGCATATAAAAAGGCATACAGGATCGCTCCCTGCGTGCCATCTGCAGCAAGCTTTTCTTTTATCTCAGGCTCGAGCTCGATGATTCTAAGCTTCTGTACGATCATATAATGCATAAGGAAGATGGGATATGTATAGAATCCCAGGCGTACAATCAATCGTTTAACGAGTTCCGGTATCCTTTTTAGCGGCAGGGACAGCACCATTCCGCTGAGGCCCACAGAGCTTAAAAGTCCAAGCCCGCTCAGCCATGTACAGTAGTAGGTATCCTCTTCCATCTCGGCAACGCTTCTGCCCGCAGCAAGTCCTTTATAGGTATATGTAAACTGCGCCTTCCAGAGAAGCAGCATTACGACGATATAAAAGGCTGCAAAAAAAAGAAGCAGCCGGATCTGCCTTTGGCATCCGCCATGCCTTGTATCGGGGCGCTCCGACACCTGCGCTCCACTTAAAATCCAGCGGGATTTCCTGACAAGCTGATACAAAAGATATCCCAGCATGCAGTATACCGGCTGAATCGGGATACCCTTTGGTATATAAAGCTGTATCGGAGGTGCTTCCTGCATGGTGATATCCGTCATCAAAAGACGAAGCAGCGTGATTCCGGAAAGAAATGCCATCCATTTCTCCATATCCGCCCGGATCATGGCAAGCAGGATGGGAAGATAAATCATAACTGCTCCATAGCTTAGTACAAACCACAGATGCTCCGTATATTTGCCAAATACTCCCGCATCAAATGCCAATATGCCAAGTACGATATTCCGCAGATTGCCAATAAGCTCCGTCTTACGTATACTTTGCCACAGCGTTGTTACTGTACCATTGTCCGCCGGGCTTGCAAGCCAGGCTCTGAGATACCCAGTCACAATAACAAGCACAAACGCCGGCAGTGCCACGCGTTTAAAAAAGCGGCTCCAGGATCTCCGGATTGTGGAGTGACTGCTTAAAAAGAAACCACTGATCAAAAAGAAAATCCCGACTGCCGGTGTAACCAGTCCGTTAATGAGCAATGCTCCGCGATTTAGGTTTGCTCCTGTGAAATCAAACGCCTTGATATGGTTCATGATTACGAGGAAGCAAGCCACAATCCGGAGCAACTCGACATTGATGTCTTTATTTTTATAATCTGTCATAAACTCAGTTAAATGATTTATCCGCGATTGCCTTGGAAGTCTTTTCCAAATAGGCAGAACACCTCTTGTAATGCCTCCTATAATACTCTGAATACATGATATCTACAAGGAAAAGCTGACTGATTTCCGCCGACGTGGATCCACTCTGCAGTGTACCCTCATTCGCTCCGCAAAGCAGGATGATATCCGCGTATTCTGTAAGCGGTGAGCGGTTAAATCTTGTTATGACGATCGTTCTTGCTCCTGCTTCCTTTACGAGACGCGCAATTTCCACCGTATCCTTTGTCGCACCGGAATAAGAAAAGATCACTGCCACATCATCAGGACTCATTGTAGCCGCGGTCATCAGCTGCACATTTACAACCTCATTGCAGTAGACCTTCTGCTCAATCCTCAGGAACTTGTTCATCGCCTTCATCGCGGTAAGCATAGAGGTTCCGGCACCAAAAAAGATGATTTTCCTTGCACCGGAAAGCAAATCCATTGCGGCTGTCATCTGTTTCAGATCCAGCAGGGAATACGTTTCCTGAATCGCAGAAATATTTTCTGTCAAAACCTTTTTTGCAAGTTTGGAGATATCATCCTCCAGCGTAATATTACGCTCGGAGGTCTCGGTAATATCCTCGTCCGTTGAACGCATCGACAATGAGAGCATCATCTTAAACTCCTGATACCCCTTGACATTCATGGTTTTGCAAAAACGGAACACCGAAGTGTCTCCTACATTGCATGCCTCTGCGAGATCCGAAATTGACATAAAGAGTACTTTATTGGGATTGGCAAGAATATAGTCCGCGACCTTCTTTTCTGCTTTGGTAAACTGATTGTACGCGGACCGGATTTTGGTAAGATAATCTTCCTGCATATATGCCACCTTTTCTTAATTTCTTAGAGTTAGTTTAGATAGAAATAAAATACATATGTTTACTTTCATAAATATAGCATAAAAGAAAAATGTTTTCAATGTAAATGGTGACAGGAAAATTTCTCTTTTAATAGCACTTGTCATTTTATCCGGAATGTCGTATACTATACGGGTCAAGTTCTTGTAGCTTAATGGATAGAGCGCTGGCCTCCGACGCCAGTAGTGGCGGTTCGAATCCGCCCAGGAGCATTTTAATATGAGCTGCTGCAGTTTCGTTTACAGAAATTGCAGCAGCTCTTTTATGCTCTCCTTTACTATTTTAAGCTGCCCTGTCCGTTTTATTGCTGATTCCTGGGTTTTCCGCAATTGGTACAGAAATTTCCTATATTCTGCGTGCCGCAGGAGCAGATCCAGGCCGTGGGTTCAGGTTTAGCCGTACCACAGTTTGAGCAGAAATTTCCAGCATTTTGATTACCGCACTTAGGGCAGATCCAGCTTCCCGGCTGCATTTTTGCAGTCCCGGTGCTTTCAGGCATTTGATCCGGTTTTTCCGGGGCCTGTGGTTCTCCGACTCCGCTTTGTCCTCCCATCTGATAAAGGCTTGCTGCATTGATGCCGCCGGTCATATTTGCCATATTTAAGCCTGCAAATGCCATCATTGGACCGGCATTTTGATTTTTAGCCGCATCCTGCATTGCCTGCGCCTGTGCAGCTGCAAGCGTTGCTGCCGCCATCTGCGGGCTGCGGAGCGTTGCGTTCATCTGTAATGTCTTGATCTTCTCTGCATCCTCTTCCGAAATCGTTGCGGAATTTATGCCAAAGGATGTGATTTCTATCCCGTAAAGTGTGCCCCAGGTCTTACTGAGCTCTGCATGAAGCACCCTGGTGAGTTCCCCGGTATAGGCAGGCAGCTGGGAGTACCGTACTCCTTTCATGGAAATCTCGGCAAACACCGGCTGTAATGCAGTTAACAGCTCGGATTTTAACTGGCTGTCAATACGGTCTCTGGTAAAATCCTCACTTACATTGCCGCAGACCTTTTTATAAAACAGGATCGGGTCAGCGAGATGGTAGGCATATTCACCATGACACCGTACCGCCACATCCGTATCCAGTCCGATATTTGCATCAATCACACGGAACGGAATGGGACTCTGTGTCCCATATTTATTGCCGATAATATCTTTTGTATTAAAATAATAGATTCTCTGATCTTTAGCAGTATCTCCGCCAAAGCCGACACGTTTTTTCCATGTATTAAAGGAATCCACAATTCCCTTTTGCAGTCCGCCATAAAAAATCGACGGTTCCGTTGATGCGTCCCATACAAACTCGCCCGGCTCGGCACTGACTTCAACAATCGCTCCATTATCCACAATGATCATGCACTGGCCTTCATTGACCGAAATCACAGATCCGTTGGTGATAATATTGTCCGTCTTCTTTGTATTAAAGGATTTTTTCTGCTGTCTGGGGATGCCTTTAGTAACAAGAATATCCTCATTGAGTGCACTTGCGTAGAAATATTCACGCCACTGATCTGCAAGTACCGTGTCCAGAGAGCCCTTTGCAACACGTAAAAGTCCCATATTCGTCTCCTTCTTTTGTCATAATTAAATGCACGATGTTGTCTTATCTCATTATAAGCTTTGCCAGGGAGAGGGACAACTGCAAGTTTTTCATCTTCCGGGTTTTACGGATCAAGTTGATTGATACCGGAATCAGATGATCTTATTTGCTGATTTTTTCTTTTTCTGATACTATTTTTATAGAATATTACTATAAAAGGATCGAGGTTAAGATATGTTAATGCAAACAGCAGCCAGACAGCTCACGGAATGTCCGTTGTTCCACCACATGCAAGCCGATGAAATCATTCATTCACTCGAGGACAGCGGCGCTCATATCCAGCAATATGAAAGAGACAGCTTTGTGTTTCATCAGGAGGACGAGCCCAAATATGTTCTGGTTCTTTTATCCGGAATGGTCGTGGTCGGGCGGACCTCCCCCGAGGGGCGGAGGTCCGTTATGGCGACCTTTACAGAGGCAGGCGAGCTGTTTGGAGAGGTATATGCCTTCCTTGGTCATGGCTTTGACTGTTTTGCAACCGCTCAGAAAAAATCAGAGATTCTGGAAATACCAATCAGCTATTTCCGTGAAGTAACTCATGTCGACGAACTGAAAAGCAGGATGATCTATAATCTAATGTGTGTCTTTGCTTCCAAGGCATACTATCTGAATCAGCGGATTCAATCGGTAACCGGAGCAACACTCCGGCAAAAGCTTGCCAAGGCGATTTCTCTCCCGACCTTTCAAAACGCGGACGGGCTCTTTGCCATGAAGCGTGAAGATCTGGCGGATTTTGTCAATGCAGCAAGACCCAGTGTGTCCAGAGAGCTTAACAACATGCAGGAGGATGGACTTATTTCCATAGAAAAAAACGGGATCCGCATTGCAGATCCCGAAGCATTTTTTGAGCTGCTGCCATAGGCTCATGAGAGCTTTTTCAGTCTCCCGTCAAATTGATGGAGGTGATGGCATAGTTTTTTCCTTTTAATTAAGCCTTATCATCCGGATTCCGTTTCCGGATCAGACCATAAATAATCAGCGCAATGGAGATCGGGCACATGACCTTTAAGATCGGGAACGAGAAGCTCAAAATCCTGTAAAGGCCTGCACTGGAAACCACAAAGCTGAATATTGCAAATATAAAAAGCCATGTCCGGTACGTAACCATAGGTACAAGGCGGTTAAAATATTCGGAACAGCTGGATAAAAGGCCGCAGCATACATCAAAGCATGCGATTAGAAATACCAGACCGCAGAGAATCTGTCCTGCCGGTCCAAAGCACTGAAGGATTGCATAGGTAAGTATGCCTGCACCGGTTTCTCCTTCCTTGAGAAGCCCGGGGACTGCGCTCATGACTGCTCCGATATACGCTGTCGCAAAATAGATTCCGGCAAGCATCAGACCGGCGATGACCCCTGCCTTAATCGTTTCCCTTGCAACTGCTTTACGATCCGTCACACCAAAATCCCGGATATTTACAGCAATAACCAGACCGAAATTCAGCGCGGCAAGTATATCCATTGTCTGATATCCCGTAACAAAGCCGGTGACAAATGGTGCATCCCTATACCCCTCCGTATTTGGCGCTGAAACAGCCGCCGGGATCTTGATCAGTACAGCAGCAAAGACACTTCCGATAAGTACAACCAGAACCGGTGTCATAATCCTGCCGAGGAGATCCTTAAGCTTATGTGGTTTCATTGCGACTAAGGTTGCCAGACAGAAAAATATCAGGGAATACAGCACCCTTGCCAGAAACATCCCCTGCGCATCCAGTGAGAGGAATGGAGCCGCCGCCATTTCAAAGGAGGTGCTCGCAGTCCTTGGGATTGCGACAAATGGTCCGATCATAAGACAAATCAATACCGTCCAGGCAGATGCAAACCATGGATGGATGTAGCTTCCAAGCTTCATAAGATTATCATGCTTTGCAACGGCAGCAACCGCAAGTATTGGAAAAACCACGGCGGTAACTGTAAGTCCTGCCATCGCCTGTATGGTATTGCTGCCCGCCTGCGCTCCGAGAAGCGGTGGAAAAATCAGGTTGCCTGCGCCAAAAAACATGGAAAACAGCATAAATCCAATTACCAATATCTGATGTACTTTTAATTTCTGCATGATGTACTCCCCTCATATCGATATATTCTGATAGTATAGCAGATTATTATAGAAGTGTTAACTTTTAGTTATCCTGTACTTTACATATACTTAAAGGGAGAATCTCAAAAATGATATACTTTTTCCACTTTCTTACAAAAAAAATCCAGTGAAGTCAGAGCTACTCGCTCTCCAACGATACTGTTGCAGTATTAAAAATGCCGCACTGCATTTCAGCAGTGCGGCATTTTTTAAAGTCGTGTAAGATAAAGAATCAGTAAAATCCAAAGAATAAGAATCAGAGGTATCCCATAACGGAACCTAGGTTTTCGGGTTTTATGATGAAAAAACAGCATACCCGCAAGTGCTCCGGCAGCACCTCCGATGGCTGCAATGGAAATCAGCTCTGCCTCCGGAATCCTCCATAGACTCCGCCTCGCCTTCCACTTATCCACCCCGTAAAGTACAAAGGCAAGTACATTTACCAGTATCAGATAATATCCTGCCATAGCTTACTGCCCCGGATAGCGGAAGCCCGGGATGACCTGATTCCAGTCTGTGATACCCACCACTGCCTTGGCAAATTCCGAGGTCTGCTGTGTCAACGCCGGATTGTCAATATTGGCAAAGACATCTCTTGCAGGCTTGTGAATCATCACTTCCTGTCCATTGGCATCCTTTCCAACATACTCAAGCCCATCCGACATACCATCGCCTGCGGCTACATCAATCTGCCTTGTCAGAAGCATCGCATCAATATACGGATTGTTGTATACGATGTAATAGGCATACGCCACTGCCGCTGCCTGCTCCTGTGACACATCCTGCCCTTGTCCGGAAACAGAGGTGAATCCCTGCTCTGTCAGGAAAATATGCCGTACCTTGCCATGCGTATCCAGCATGCCTGCGTTCTGCATATAATCGGTAATGACGTTAAGGTTGGCAAAGGTTACAATCGGAGAATTGACATCGGTCGTCACCTTCCCCTGATTTGTAGTAAGGTCATCCCAGAAATTAGGAGATACCAACGGATAAGGATAAGGATGAAGTGCCAGACCCCAGTCGATCCGCCCCTCCTCAATATCTATGTTATTAAAGGTATCCAGTACATCTCTTGCCTTATACTTGCCAAATACCCCGCTCTCCGGAAGCATGTTCCAGTAAAGATCCAGACTGAACATCACGTTGTCATTGGCAGACTCGCTCTTCATCGCTGTATAGAACACACGGAAGGCTCTCTGATACATCCGGACATATGTTGTAATATCGGAAATACCCGCATAATTCCAGTACTGATTATTAATCTCATTGCCGATCACCCAGTTTGTCACCTTGCCATATCCGTTTTTACCGTTATAACGTTTTGCAAGGAAGGATGCCATGGCCTTGATTGCGCGATAGCCTGACTCTGTTTCGACATTGAAGTCATAATACAAGGCTACATTTCCTGCCTGCTGGGTAACGCCCGGACGGTAGAGCTCCGGATAAGCCGGGTTCCAGCTGTTAAGCAGCACCAGTGTAACCGCTACTCCATTGTCACTCAGCTTTTTTACAGATTGATCAATATAGCTGATCATATCTGCATTGATCTGATAATTTTTACCTTCGTAATAGTACCAGATCCCCTTTCCAAAAAAATGCTCTGTAGCAAGGTCCAGACCGGCATGTTTAATGTTCATGCTGATGGCATCATCCGCAAGATAATTTTCAATCCTGAGTCCTTTTTTGCCGGGATTCAGTGCCGGATCGGTATTGGTGGCAAGGACCTCCGGATTGGTGATGTAATGCCTGCTGCCAACCATCTGATATTTTCCGTTTTCCTTCACCGCGGCTGTAAACGCACTGTAGATCCGCTTCTCACCGGGACCTGCAAGAAGGCTGGCGGAAAAGTCCATATTGCCTGCAATCGGTGCCGACGCAATCGGATCGGATCTGCCGCTTAAATCGCTCTGATACGGCTTTATCTCAAATATATAGAGCTTGCCATCCGTGCCCGTGCTGTCTCCATTGGTTGACACATTAATATTGATTGTGTTCTTGGTAGCCGTGTCAATGGTTACGGACTGTATAGCTGCCGTAAGGTTATGCGCAAATGCTGTTATGGTTCCCCCACAGGTCAGCATCATAAGAGTCGCAAAGCTTAACAGCAGTTTCCTGCCGGTAAATTTAAGATGCATTGTATGCCTCCATTTCTGTCTCAACATTCAGTCATAAACTAGTCGGTTTTAAGTTAAATGATATCATCCACACATGATCTTATGCTACATAATTTCCCTTACACTTTCTTACATTATTGCAGATTTTGATAAGACTTCTTCAGATCCTATAGGGGTAACATGAAAAAAAACGCATGAAAAAAATCAAAAATACACTAAAAAAAGACATTGCCAAAGGCAATGTCTTTTGACTTTTTATTTTGTGACAACCGGTCCACCGGAAGCCGCAGACTCTGTTTCCTTGCTCGCAGCCTGTTTTTCCTGCTGTGCTTTTAACATTTCAGAAAAAATATTGTCATCTACAATGCCGAAATAATAGTCCACATATTTTGTATCCTGCTCATCCATATAGACACGCACATCATAACAGTGATTGACAAAATCATAAAGCGATCCGTCACCAAGACAGCTCTCATAGATATTGTCCGGCAGAAGCTGCTCACTGTCATTGATCTTTAAGGTCTTTTTAACAATCCGGTTTCGAACGCCAAAATCCTGCCCGTCAACGTAAGTGTTTTCATATACTATGACGTCTGCTTCCGAAATATCAGAGCTTGCAGACTCCAGATGAAATTCCGCATTATTGCAAACGATATAAGCCTTGCGTGTATTTTTAGATGCAGGATCATTGACCTTGCCATCAACATAGTCGCTGTCCATCACCAGGCGAATCGGATCCTGTGCCTGCGCAGCACTTTTTGTTTTAGCCATCGCCGGAAAAGCTGTTCCCAAAATCATCGCACTGAGCAGAGCTCCCAGCTTCAAGGTTTTTAAACTTAACATTATAATCTGTCAATCTCCTTTTAAGATTACAGGCTTTATTATAGTGCAGTTTTAAGGGATCGGCAAGCAATGCGGTTTTTAGTAAGAGAATTGTAAAATTTACAGAGTCTTATCCGATCACCTTCACAAACTTTTTCTTGCCCTTCTGCACCACGATGCCATCCTTAAGTGCTTCTTTAGTAAAGCTCAAAGAGATATCTGTGACCTTTTCTCCTGCTGCAGTGACTCCGCCCTGCTGCACATTTCTTCTCGCATCGCCGCGGGAACTGCATAGACCGGAGGCTACCAGGATCCCGAGGATGTCAATGGAACCATCCTTATAATCCTCATCCTTGAGCAGAACTTTGGGCATATTTTCAGAATCTCCACCGCCCATAAATATGGCTTTGGCTGCCGTATCCGCCTTTTCTGCTTCCTCTCTGCCATGAACCATTTCCGTAAGTGAGAACGCAAGCTTCTCTTTTGCCTTGTTAAGGTCAGCGCCCTCCCACTTCGCCATCTCATCTATTTCCTCAAGCGGAATAAACGTAAGAAGCTTCATGCATTTGATTACATCTGCATCATCAACATTTCTCCAGTACTGGTAGAAATCATACGGAGAAGTCTTTTTAGGATCCAGCCATACCGCGCCGCCGACGGTCTTGCCCATTTTTTTGCCCTCCGAATTGGTCAGCAGGGTAATGGTCAGCGCATAGGCATCCTTTCCCAGCTTCTTACGGATCAGCTCTGTTCCGGCAAGCATATTGGACCACTGGTCATCTCCGCCAAACTCCATATTGCAGCCATAGTCATTGTACAGACGATAGAAATCATAGCCCTGCATCAGCATGTAGGAGAACTCCAGGAAGGTAAGTCCTCTCTCCATACGATTTACATAGGCTCTCGCACGTAACATATCGTTTACCGAGAAGCAGGAGCCGATATCCCGCATAAACTCCAGGAAATTAAGATCCCGAAGCCAGTCTGCATTATTTACCATTCTGGCCTTGCCCTCACCAAACTCGATGAAGCGGCTCATCTGCTGCTTGAAGCATTCGCAGTTATGATCAATCTGCTCAATGGTCATCATCTTACGCATATCTGTACGTCCGGATGGATCACCAATCATACCGGTTCCGCCGCCCACCAGAGCAATCGGCTTATTGCCGGCAGCCTGCAGACGCTTCATCAGAACCAGCGCCATAAAATGTCCTACATGCAGAGAATCTGCCGTCGGATCAAAACCAATATAAAAAGTGGCTTTACCATTATTTACAAGATCCTTGATTTTGTCCTCGTCCGTAACCTGGGCGATCAGACCACGAGCTACCAGCTCCTCATAAACTCCCATATGATACCCTCTTTCTATAGTTTCCGTTGATTATCAGACCGTTGTCTGCTGCATATAATCATAAATCATGGAGATCAGCCTTTCCGTATCCTCCCAGCCAATACATGGATCGGTAATGGATTTACCGTAAATATGCTCCTCCACCTTACAGCTGCCCTCGAGCAGATAGGACTCCACCATGAGACCCTTGACAAAGTCATTTAACTCCGGTGAGTACTTCCGCGAATGCATAACCTCCTGTGCAATCCGCAGCTGCTCCTTGTATTTCTTAGCCGAGTTGCAGTGATTCGTATCCACAACTACTGCAGGATATTCAAGCTCTCGTTCATTATAAAGATTAAGCAAAAGCTTCAGATCTTCATAGTGATAGTTTGGCATAATCTGACCATGCTTACTCTGCGAGCCTCTGAGAATCGCATGTGTATACGGGTTGCCATCCGACTTTACCTCCCACTCGCGGAAGATAAAATCATGCGGATGCTGACCGGCATAAATAGAGTTAAGCATAACACCGAGGTCCCCCGAAGTCGGGTTTTTCATACCGGTTGGCACATCAATGCCGGAGGCCACCAGGCGGTGCTGCTGGTTCTCTACGGAACGCGCGCCTACCGCGACATAGCTCATGATATCCGAGAGATACCTGAGATTATCCGGATACAGCATTTCATCCGCCGTACTAAACCCGGTTTCCTTAAGCACTGCGAGATGCAGCTTACGGATGGCTGCGATGCCATCCGCAACATTGGCGCCTTTTTCCGGATCCGGCTGATGCAGCATGCCCTTATACCCCTCACCTGTAGTTCTCGGCTTGTTGGTGTAGATTCTCGGGATAATCATGATCCGATCCTTCACCTGCTCCGCGACCTCTTTAAGCTTGCCGCAATACTCCAGCACAGGGTCCGGGTGATCCGCGGAGCATGGTCCGATAATCAGAAGGAATCTCTTGGAATCCCCGCGGAAAATTGCTTTAACTTCTTCATCCCGTTCCGCCTTGATCTCGGCAAGCTCTGCGGAAAGAGGAATCTGCTCTCTGATTTCTGCCGAGGAAGGCAGCTTTCTTCTAAATTCAAATCCCATATGATCTCCTGTCTATCGGACATCCTTAAAAAGGAATTTCCGTCATTTTTCTATGATTCATAATTTATAGAACAAAAATTTCGCCTATACCCGGAAAGTATAGGCGAAATCAAACAATATTGCAAGTATGTAAAGCGTCTTATGCTGCACTTCCAGGCGCTTCCGCATGATTTATGCATGACTGATATAATTTCAGTAAGCTTAAGGAAATCTCCGTCAGCTTGTTTTTTTATCGATTTTGATTTCCTGTTGGCTTGCTTCATCAAACTGATATTTTACCTTAAGCGGCCGCTCTCCATTGATGGAAAACTCTACCCACTCGGCGATATTGGTCGCATGGTCTCCGATCCTCTCAAAGTATTTTGCGACCATCAGAAGATCCAGCAGTGACTCTCCCTGCTCCGGATGCCTGGATATCATCTCCGCAATCTCTTCCTTGACCTTTACAAAAAGCTCATCCACGACATCATCGGATTTCTCCACGACCTTTGCTATTTCCAGATTTCTTTTGATAAAAGAGTCCACTGCCCGCATGACCATATTCATGGTTGCGCTTGCCATATCCTGGATATGGACAGCCGATTCCAGTGTACCCTTGTTTTCCGTCGACAGGTACTTTGCAATATCCGCGATGTCCGAACACTGATCGCCGATTCGTTCCATGTCGGAAATCATTTTGAGTGCGGCAGAAACGTAGCGGAGGTCTCTTGCCACCGGCTGCTGCTCCAGGAGCAGACGTAAGCACTGGTTTTCTATCGTTCTTTCCAGCTTGTCAATCTCCGCATCCGATTCATAGATCTTTTCAATAAGACGTTCCGTCACACCGGACTCATGACTCCTGCTGATTTCATTAATACTGGACAATGCTACCGCAACCTGTCCGATGCACTCTTCGCAGCAGGACCCCATTTCCGTTAGATTACGATTAAGATCGTCCAGCTGCCGGTCAAATCTGTTCCGCATGGCATCTTACCTCCGGATTCATGTTTTTCTTAAAAAATTCCTGTGTCAGACTCCAGATACTCCGGCACGCCTTTGCCAGGCAGCGCTTCGGCAAAGCCGCAATATAAAACCACATCACTGCAAGGTCCCAGAATCCTATACTTTTCATATGATCACCCAAACCTTCCTGTAATATAATCCTCGGTTTTTTTCTCCTTAGGCATGGAAAACAGCTGGTCTGTCGGACCCGTCTCAATGAGATCTCCCAGCAGAAAGAACGCTGTCTTATCCGAGATTCTTGTTGCCTGCTGCATATTGTG
This sequence comes from Oribacterium sp. HCP28S3_H8, assembly GCF_052064775.1. NCBI lineage: Bacteria > Bacillati > Bacillota > Clostridia > Lachnospirales > Lachnospiraceae > Oribacterium > Oribacterium sp. HCP28S3_H8. The sequence goes on from NZ_JBQHUZ010000005.1 coordinate 166,996, forward strand.
CGTGACAATGACAATCGTAAGATCTTTTTTAAGGTCAATCGCGAGATCCTCAATTTTAGCCGTGGAAATCGGATCCAGTGCAGAGGTCGGCTCATCCATCAGGAGTACCTCAGGTTTTACCGCCAGCGCTCTTGCAATGCAAAGTCTCTGCTGCTGTCCACCGGAAAGTCCCAGCGCAGATTTCCCAAGACGATCCTTAAGCTCATCCCAGATCGCCGCCTGCTTAAGCGAAGTTTCCACGATCTCATCCAGCTTCTGACGATTCCGGATTCCATGTGTTCTTGGTCCGTAAGCAATATTGTCATAAATCGACATTGGGAATGGATTTGGCTTCTGGAAAACCATACCAACCCGTTTCCTTAAATAATTCACATCCATGGACTTGTCATAGATGTTATCCTGATCCAGAAGGACCTCTCCATCAATGACACAGCCCTCGACTAAATCATTCATCCGGTTTAAGGATTTAAGAAGTGTGGACTTTCCACATCCACTCGGTCCGATAAACGCCGTGATTTCATTGGTCTTGATATCCAGATTGATATTATGCAGTGCATGAAACTGACCATAATGCAGATTCATATTTCGTATTGTAAACTTGTTCTGTGAAGTGTCCATTTTTCTCCTGATTTCTTGCTATACTCAGACCTTTACGAGTTTTTTTGCCGCGAATGCAGACAATGCATTGATCCCCAGAACCCCTACCAGTAAAACGACCGCAGTGGCATATGCCTGATTGGTATAGAGTCCTTCATTGGTCAAGACATACATATGGATTGCAAGCGTTCTGCCCGATCCCATCACACTGGCAGGAATCCCCGCTACTGTCCCGGAGGTATAAATCAATGCGGCGGTTTCGCCGACGATTCGGCCAATAGCAAGGATCACTCCCGCCAGGATGCCGGGGATACTGGCCGGCAGGACAATCGCAAAAATCGTCCTTAGCTTTCCAGCGCCAAGTCCAAACGAACCCTCTCTAAAAAGATCCGGCACTGCCTTCAGCGATTCCTCTGTCTGCCGCATGATGAGCGGCAGGATCATGATGCTGATCGTAAGAGCGCCTCCAAGGATGGAATACCCCATACCAAGCTGCATCACAAACAGGAGATATCCAAAAAGGCCATAAATAATGGAAGGAATGCCGGAAAGTGTTTCTGTCGTGAGCCGGATAAGCTCCACCAGTTTTGAGCCTTTTTTAGCATATTCCACAAGATAGATGGCTGATCCGACTCCCATCGGTACCGCTACAAGAAGCGATAGGAAAACCATCACAATGGTATTGATCAGTGCAGGCATCAGGGAAACATTTTCCGTATTATATTCCCAGGCAAAAAGACTTGGTTTCAGATACGGTATCCCTTTGATCAGGATATACGCAATGAGAAACAGCAGTGTTGCCACAGTAAGAATCGCCGCAATATATGTTAAAAGTCTAAGCAATATGCTTTCTGTTTTCTGACTCATAAGATTAATGCTCCGCTTCTGATTTTCTCTTCATCCAGGAAAAAATTGAGTTAATAATTAAGAGGAAAATAAACAGCACCACTCCGGTCGCAATCAATGCTTCCCGATGCAGATCCGTAACATACCCCATTTCAAGGACAATGTTGGCAGTCATTGTACGGATACCTTGTAAAATTCCTTTCGGCATCCTCGCCTGGTTTCCTGCCACCATGATTACCGCCATGGTTTCGCCGATGGCCCGACCAACACCAAGGACAACGCCGGCAAAAATGCCTGACTTTGCTGCTGGTACCATAACGTGGAAAACGGTTCTCTCATGCGTAGCTCCAAGTGCAAGCGAACCTTCATAATAGCTCTCCGGCACCGCATCCAGCGCAGCTTTTGCCATACTGATAATGGTCGGCAGGATCATAATACCAAGCAGGATAGACGCCGTAAGAATCGACTTGCCCTTGCCGCCAAGCTCCTTTGTCAGTGCCGCGACAACCGGCACAATGACAACCAGTCCAAAAAATCCGTATACAACCGATGGGATCCCTGCCAGAAGTTCTACTGCCGGATAAATAAATTTATACAGCTTCCTTGAGCAGAATCTGGACAGATAGACCGCAGTTAAAATGCCTATCGGTACCCCCACAATAATAGCTCCGATCGTTACAATCACCGAGCCCAGAATCATTGGCAGGATCCCGTAAATATTGTTTCCAGGCTTCCATGTGGTCCCAAGTAAAAATTCTCTCGGACCGATTTTAAAAATCGCAGGCAGACCGTTGGCAAAAAGGAAAACACAGATCAGCACAACAAGGACAATACTCATGCTGGCAAGTACCATGAAAATATATTTTGCTATGCTTTCCTTAAGTCTGGCGGAATTCCCGTGTCCGCCAGGCTGATTTCTAACCATACGCTTTACATCTGCCTCCGTCCTGAGCATGGTAACATTTTCCGCTTCCATGTTTCCTCAGCTTTCTTTACTTAAGATCAGACCAGTCTGTGGTATCACCAACATAGATGGACTTAACCTGATCTGATGTGAGGCCATTGATGCCATTGTCCTTGTTGACAATGACTGCGATGCCATCCATGGCGATAACCTGTGCCTTGACACCTTGTGAGATTTCCGAATCCTTAAGCTCTCTGGATGCCATACCGATATCGCATACGCCCTGGATTGCGGATGTAACGCCTGTTGTGGAGTCAGACTGCTGTACTTCGATTGTAGCCTGCGGGTTGAGCGCCTTATACGCCTCTGCGAGCTTTTCCATGACCGGAGTTACAGAAGAGGAGCCTGCAACAGTAATCTTTCCGGAGGTGCCTGCTGCAGTATAGGCACCCTCATTGCCCTGTGAAATGTAGCCATTGTCTTCTACAACCTTCTGACCATCCTCGGAAAAAATGAATTTGATGAAATCCTGTGCCTCTGCACTGACATCTCCCTTAGTAACGATATTAAAAGGTCTTGCGACTTTATACTTTCCGGACTTGATATTATCGACGGTTGCCTCTGCCCCATCAATGGAAAGTGCCTTCACCGTGTCGTTTAAGGATCCAAGTGAAATATATCCGATCGCCTGCGCATCTCCGGCTACAGTTGTGATCATAACCTCTGTCGAGTTTGTGATCTCCGCATCCTGTGTGGTATTATCCACCTTTTCACCAGACGCGTTCTTTTCTTCAATGCCCATGAGCTCGATAAAAGCGCCTCTTGTGCCAGAACCATCCTCTCTGGAAATTACGTCAATGCTGCCCTCAAACGATCCATCTGCGCCGCCGGCATTGGCAGTCTCCGCCTGCGTTGATTCTGCTGCCTTGCTGCTTGCCTCAGCCTTAGATGCTGCAGCAGTAGTTTCTGCTTTTGTACTTGCTGCCGCTGCAGTGCTGGTATTTGCAGCCTCTGTCTTGGCAGCGCTTGCTCCACATCCGCTGAGTGCGCCTGCAATAAGTGCCATAGAAAGTAAAGTTCCGATTGTTTTTTTCATAATAAAAAGCCTCCTGTAGTGAGTCCAATCGTAAGGATTTTCTCTCCTTACAATCGCCACTATAGGAGGCTTCTGTAAATTTCAATTCTATGAAACTGTAAAATTCACGTAAACATTTTAAAAAGCCGGAGCTTCCTCTCTTTATATTTCTCAAAATGATCCATATACTCTCCGATGCTTTTACCATTATCGCATCGTTCCACTCGCTTCTGCCCTGAAATTCCATCCTTGTCCGGCAGCACAAGCTTGGTGGACGTACCTGCGCCACAGCCGATGACGCTATGCTTCTCCTCCATCATGAGGATATTATAAAGACATTCCTTGCCTTCCAGACAGTATCCGACATTTTCCAGATTTCCCGCCATATTTTTCTGACGGTAGAGATAGTAGGGCTTCAGATCCAGAAGCGCCGCTGTATACTCTGCTGCCATCATCATCCTGGTAATTTCCGGATACCGGAATGTAAGCCCGGCATCCTGATCCGCCTGATGTGCGAGCTCTGTTTCTCTCACAATCTCCTGCTCATCTCCCGCGCGGTAAACGCCTGCCCAGTAATCCCGCTCCAGAGTCAGTCTCGCCGCCCGTTTCACTGCAAGCGTATGCACCGTGAGACTGTCCGGCTTAAGCCTTGCAATCTCACATAAGGTATCCGTCACCTCCGGAAGCTTCTCTCCCGGGAGCCCGAGGATGATATCCATATTGATATTGTTAAATCCCACTTCACGCGCAAGTCGATACGCCGCAATGGTTTCCTCTACCGAATGCTTCCTGCCAATGAGCTCCAAGGTTTTTTGCTGAAAAGTCTGCGGGTTTACGGAAATCCTGTCGACCCCTGCTGCCTTAAGGATCTCAAGCTTCTCGCGGTCGATCGAGTCCGGACGTCCCGCCTCCACAGTAAACTCCACGACGCCCGAAAAATCACACTCTTCATGAACAAGCTCCATCAGCCGCTTAAGCCAGAAGGCATTTAACGCCGTTGGTGTACCGCCGCCGATATAAATCGTCTGCAGCGTCTTGCCAAGTCTCCCGGACATTTCGGAAACTGCGAGACGGATCTCACTTGCAAGATGCTCAAAATATAAGGAAAGTCTTGATTCCCAGTGGTCGATGGTATTGGACAGAAAGCTGCAATAGAGGCACCGGGTCGGGCAGAACGGGATACCAATGTAAAGACTCCAGCCCTCCTGATAGCTTCTGCCTGTTTTTGCAAGGATCCGCCCGAGGATCTGCTGTTCGCGCTCCGCAATTTCCATCACAAGCTCCAGCTTCTCACCCTCAAGCATATATTCCTTACTTATCTTCTGTCGGATCGCAGCCCGGTCCTCCTCCGTAAGATGATGCAGCGGATCTTTTGCCATAGCCTGCTCCATCATCGGACTCACAAGGGAAACCGGGCGGATGCCGGTAAGATCTCCCCAGGGAAGCGCTTTGCCGCTGAGACCCGTAAGCTTCTGATATGCCAGCGCCTTAATCATGGATTTATCCGTCCTGCGGTCCCCGGTCAGAGGAAGCTCTGCAGCATGCACTGTAAGACTCAACCGGATGGCATCGTCGGCGGCGCCCTCCGGTGTCAGCTCCATCACCATATGGCTGCGGTTTTTAGCTGACTTCCGGTTCACCCTTGCTGCAGTGCCACTCTCCTGTGCCTTTTTAAGAGCGTTCTTTTCTTCCTGTGTCGTTTCCGAAAGATGCACTCCATCCGGTGTATGGATTTCAAAGTCTTCCCCCGGATAAAACTGCTTGGTAAGCTCACGGAGATCCTGTTCGTACTCTGCCGCTTCTTTATCTAAGATCAATCTGATCAATGCTTCGCCTCATTTCCTTTTTCATTTTTTTGTTTCACTGTCCGTTATGTTTCACTGCCCGTTATTTTTCTGCTGCATCATGGTAAGGTAAGCTGCCGGATTGTACTTCTGCTCGTTGGCAATGCTGCTCATCCCCTCATGTCCCGGAAACACCAGCGTCTCCGGCGGCAATACCAGCAGTCTGTTACAAATGCTGTCCAAGATTTCGGTTTCTGAACCTCCGGGAAAATCCGTTCTGCCATAAGACTCTCTAAATAAGGTATCCCCGGAAAAAAGCAGCGGTACCTGCCGTTCCTTTTCCGGGAGGCCGGCATTTGCTGCCTCTTCCTCCATAGTTAATGGTACATAATAGCTGACAGACCCGCTGGTATGTCCCGGTGTGGCAATAACCTCCCACCTGTGACCCAGCAGCGGAAGTATGTCATGATCCTTAAGCGCTGTAAACTTTGTAACCTCAATATCCAGCTGGAAATTGGACGATAAATTCCACTCCGGTGTCTTAAGCAGCTCCCGTTCTTTTTCTGATGCGAATATCTCAACGCCAAAATGCTCCGCCGTCTCCTCCGCCGCCATCATATGATCAAAATGTCCGTGTGTGAGCAAAATTGCCTGCGGCAAAGCATGCAGCTGCTGCTCCACGATCTCAATGATTTTAGCTGCATTCGCAGCCGGATCAATGATAACACACTCCCTGCTTGTATCATCAAAGCAGAAATATACATTGGTTTGTATCACTCCAGTCGTATATTTTGAAACCTTTAACATGTTTACCCCTGTGTTCTTTCAATGTCGAGGATGCCGTTTACCTTACGCAGCTTGTCTACCAGCACTGACAGTTCTTCCTTGTTGTGAATGTCAAAGGACAGCGTAATGGTCGCTTTTTCATTTTTACCGACCCTCGACTGCAGCGCCTTGATGTCGATGTTGGCATCCGTAAGGATCTTGGAGATATCCACGAGCAGTCCTACACGGTTATTGGTATAAATGGTAAGCTCTGTCGCATAGGTTTCTCCGGAGTCATCCATCTGCCACTCCGCCTCAATCAGCCTGGATTTTTCATCCGCCGGCAGATTCATCATGTTGATACAGTCTGTACGATGGATCGTAATGCCCCGACCCCTTGTGACAAAGCCTACAATCTCATCCCCCGGAACCGGCGAACAGCACTTGGCATAGCGCACGGCAAGATCGTGGATACCCTTGACCACAATACCAGACTTGGACTTCCGTATGACTTCCGTCTTTTTGCTGAGGCTCTCGATGTTCTCAAGTACATCCTCATCGTTCCTGCTGTTTTCCGCTTCCTTCTGCTTAAGATCAATCAGCTTGGCAATAACCTGGCTTTCCTTAAGGCCACCCCGTCCTACCGAAGCAAGGATCGAATCCCAGTCCGTATAGCTGTACCTCCGGATCACACCCTCCATATACTCCGGCTTAGTCAGATCTCCGAGGTTGTAGCCTTTGGAATGTGCATACTTCTCGAGAAGGTCCTTGCCCCGCTCAATGTTTTCATCCTTTTGCACATACTTAAACCACTGGTTAATCTTGTTTTTAGCCTGCGTGGATTTTACAATCTTAAGCCAGTCACGACTGGGACCTCTGGAGTTCTGAGACGTAATAATATCGACCCGGTCTCCATTTTGCAGCTGATAGGTCACCGGAACCAGCTTGTCATTGACCTTGGCTCCAACCATCTTGTTTCCGACCGCAGAATGGATTGCATAGGCAAAATCAATCGGCGTGGAACCCGCCGGCAGGTTTTTAACATCACCGGTCGGCGTAAAGCAATACACATTTTCATTAAACAGGTTAAGGTCTGACTTAACCATGTTCATAAACTCCTTGGAGTCCGACTCATCCTTCTGCCACTCCATGATCTCATGGAGCCAGTTCATCTTGGCAAGCTCATTATCGGATACCTTTTCCTGTGAGCCGCCCTGCTCCTTATATTTCCAGTGCGCTGCAATACCAAACTCCGCAGTACGATGCATTTCAAACGTCCGGATCTGGATTTCAAATGGAACGCCATCCTTGCCAATCACCGTTGTATGCAGCGACTGGTACATATTTGGCTTAGGCATGGCGATGTAATCCTTAAACCGTCCCGGAATCGGGGTATACATCTTATGAATGATACCCAGAGCCGCATAACAGTCCCGTACCGTATCCACAATAATCCGGATTGCAAAAAGGTCATAGATCTCGTCTATGGTTTTATTCTGGTTTACCATCTTACGATAGATGGAAAAGAAGTGCTTGACACGCCCGTTAATCTGGGCATCAATCCCCGCTTCCTTGATGTGGCTTGACACCTCGGCAACAATGGCATTGATCCTTGCCTCTCTCTGTTCCTTTTTAAGATGCACCTTTTCCGCAAGGTCATAGTAGACATCCGGCTCCAGGTATTTAAGCGACAGATCATCCATCTCAATTTTGATTTTGCTGATACCCAGACGATCTGCAAGAGGCGAATAAATCTCGAGCGACTCCCTCGCCTTTTCCTTCTGTTTTTCCGGCGTCTGATATTCCAACGTTCTCAGATTATGCAGACGATCTGCAAGCTTGATAATGATAACCCGGATATCCTTTGCCATCGAGACAAACATCTTACGCAGGTTTTCCGCCTGCATTTCGACCTTATCCGTATTTAAATTGAGCTGTGTCAGTTTTGTGACACCATCTACAAGCAGTGCAACATCCGGATTAAACTCCTTCTCCACCTGCTCTAGCGTCATACCGGTGTCCTCTACAACATCATGTAAAAGACCTGCAGCTATGGTCTCCTTATCCATTTCCAGATCTGCCAGGATAATGGCTACACAGAGCGGATGAATGATATACGGTTCTCCTGATTTACGTTTCTGATCCTTATGCTGCTTGGCCGCAACATGATATGCCTTTTCGATCATGGACAGATCTCCGGAGGGATGATACTTCCTGATATCCCGGATCAGCTGCTGATACAAAACCTCCGGAGGTGTATTATCCTTCGGATGCTCCAGCGTGATTTCTGTCTGTTTCACATCCGGTGTCAGCATTTTATTTTTATCCTGATGAACTTCTGATGAAGCTGTTTCCACCTTGTCTTTTACCAATTCTGCCATAACTGCATTCTCCCCATATAGCTTCCATGCCTTCTATATACATGCATTGCGATATGTATCGCTATATGTTATTGCAATATTTTACTATCTGCCGTTCTTAATGTCAAAAAGTACTTCCCTCCGGCACGCTGTCGGGTATTCCGCCCCCGGCATTCTGCTCTTAATTTCTCACGCTTATCCCAAATCTCAGTGACTTATGCTATAATATAAGAAGTAGAAAGCTTCGTGAATTTGTTTAAAATGTTTTAATCATGTTTCGGATTTCGTAAGATTCTGGACAAACTTCATTTACAAATCCTTGCTATATTGGAAGTATGAAAAATAGAAACGAGGAAATCAAAAGGAGGGAGCAGATAGGCATGAATATACTTTTTTTCCTGACTCCGAAATGCGACGTCGCTTATATCGAGGATACGGATACGGTCAGAATGGCTATGGAAAAAATGGAATACCACCGATATTCTTCCATACCGGTCCTCACTAAGGACGGCAAATTTTTCGGGATTGTCACAGAAGGAGACATCCTGTATGCACTCAAAAATAATCTAAAATTTAATCTCAAGGATGCGGAGCGGGTACAGGTCAAAGACATTCCCCTTAAAAACCATTATATACCGGTAGGTGTTGCAAGCTCGATGGAGGGTCTTGTAAATCGTGCGGTCAATCAGAACTTTGTGCCTGTCGTTGATGATCTTGATCATTTTATCGGCATTGTACGTCGGCGGGAGCTTATGAATTATCTCTATCAGCATGTCGATTTCTGTGCTCTGGACAAAGAAAGCAGCGAAGCCGTGATCTGCACCGGAACGGATGACGTTCCGATTTCCCAAAAGGTGCGTCGTCCCAGCCTGATGGTCTGACTCCTGTTGATCCCTGCCGGATACTTTACTCTATACCACTTGTCCTCTAATATGCAGCTTATCCTCTAAAAAAGGGATGTGTTTCAAACCTATAACGGCTTGAAGCACATCCCTTTCGTTGATCGTTTTTTACTTACGTCTTACATCTACTCCGGTTTTATCTCCGGATTTTTACTCCATAATAGGCTTAAAAGCGATCGCTATCAAAAAATCCGACCTCCGGATACGTCAAAATCCCTTGATATGATCCTCCGCACTCTCGCCTGTTTTTTCCAGCTTTTTAATCACGACAAAGTAGCTGCCCGCATTTTCTGTTTTTACTTCAACCCGGTCTCCCACCTTGTGTCCCATCAGAGCACGACCTAACGGGGATTCATTGGAAATCAGTCCTTCCAGAGAGTGTCCCCGGATCGATGTCACAATCCGGTAGGTTTCCTCCTCCTCATCATCCTCAAAATATACCGTAACTGTATTATTGAGTCCGACCTCATCCTCCCTGGATTGATCAGAGACAATCGTCGCAAAGCGCAAAAGCTTCTCCAGATACCGGATCCGGGAGTTGTTCTGCCCGTTGGCACGCTTTGCCGCGTAATACTCAAAGTTCTCGGAGCGGTCTCCCTGTGCAGCAGCTTCGCTCACCTCTCTGGTAAGCTTGGGGCGTAAATCCACCTTTCTGTGCCGGATTTCCTCCTCGATTCTTTTAACATCGGATTCTGTCAGTTGTTCACCCATTATGGCATGCCTTACTTTCCTTCATATGTAATAAGAGAGGTAAGATCATAATTCTTAAGCCTCTCGCGACCTTTAAGTCCCGCAAGTTCCATCACACAAAGGATCTTAACCACCTTGCCGCCAAGCATCTCCACAAGCTTAACAGCAGCTTCAAGTGATCCGCCTGTAGCAATGAGATCATCAATCAGCACAACTCTCTCTCCGGGACGGATGGCATCCTTGTGAAGCTCAATCTCCGCTTCTCCATACTCAAGATCATACTTCACGGATACCGTTTCTCTTGGAAGCTTGCCTTTTTTACGGATCGGTACAAATCCCTTGCCGAGCGCATACGCGACCGGCGTTCCAAAAATAAAGCCCCTGGACTCAAGTCCGATCACTGTATCAAACTCTACGCCTTCCAGTGCCTTGGTCAGTCCGTCAATGGACTCTTTAAGACCATCCGGATCCTGAATCAACGAAGTAATATCTCTGAATAAAATACCAGGCTCCGGAAAATCCGGGATGGTTTTTACATAGTCTTCCAAGTGTTCTCTTTTCATATTGTTCCTTCCTGTCCTGCCATTTAAAGATGCTGGCTGCATCCGTATCAGGCATTATATGTATTATCTTCTGCTGGATCCCGGGGATACATCAGCAGGAAACATTCACTTGCATTTTACGGCATAAGCCAGGATCGCTGCAACTGTTTTTCCATCCGTCATCTTACCATCACGGATGAGTCCGAGTAAATCTTCAAGACTCCATGCCTCCACTCCGATCTCTTCATCCTCATCCCAGTGCTTCTGTCCCGACACCAGCTGCTCCGCCGTATAGATCCGGATCTTCTCATCGAGGAAGGCAACCGTTGGCGTCAAATCCAGCAGAAACTCCATGTGATCTGTCCGATAGCCCGTTTCCTCCTCAAGCTCCCTCTCTGCGCATACCAGATAATCCTCATCCTCCGAATCCCGCTTGCCTGCCGGAATCTCAAGTGTAAAGCGATTCAAAGCATGACGGAACTGTCGTACCATGAGGAGCCTGCCATCCGGAAGCACCGGCAGTACTGCTGCTGCTCCCTTTACATGAATAAAATCCCAGTGTGTATCGTGCCCGCCAACATTTACATGATCATCATACACGGACAAAATCCGCCCCTGATATGCAAGCTTACGTTCGATCAGCTTCACTGGTTTTTCCTGATTTTCTTCATTGAGCATTTGTTATCCTCCTTATCTGCCCTGTTCCTCGATATCCCGGGCAGAATATCCTGCCTTACGGACGGCTGCTTTCAGCTTCTCATCCGGAATTCTCTCTTTCATACGGATGGAAACCTCATTTCTACCAAGATCTACTGCAGCAAAAACACCCTCAAGACTGTTAAGCGCATTCTCCACTCTGCGAGCACAATTGGCGCAGTGCATGCCGTCTACCTGCATCAGCACATCATATGGATAATGCGATAAATTATGATCTGAAACCTTAACCTTAGGTACCGCATCTCCTCCGCCGCAGCATCCACTGACAGCTCTTTTGCGAATGCTTCTTACACCGAGAATGACCGCTGCCGCAATAATCACAGAAACAATAATATTTCCTAACATACCTGCCTCCTCAAAATTTCTTGATATAATCATAGTTAGTTTTTTCTAACCACGTCTATCATAGCAGGAACTTTGAAATCGTCAAGTACCCCATGCGGGTATATCATACTAAATGATCCCTGATGAAAGTCTGTATAAACGAATATCGCTGCACTCCTCATGAAAGGATCCCATGAGTTCTGCTTCATGACACCGGCTGCGGTTCTCCTGTTTCCTGCTTTGCAGCGGACTTTTTACGCACAACCGTCTTTCCAATCCGGTGATTTTTTATGGAAGCGACGTCTATTTCCAGCTCTGGCGTATCTACATGGAAGGAGCTGCCGTCATCCGGCACCTTGCCGATGATTCCCATGATATATCCTCCAAAGGTATCTGCATCCTCCGTCGGAAGCTCCAGTCCCAGCTTTTCATTCACATCCTCAAGATCTGCCTCACCCAGGATGATCCATTCATCCGGTCCCACCGTCTCAATATCCTCTGGTCCAATCGGTTCATCTTCCTCCTCGATATCCCCGACCAACGCCTCTACAAGATCATGCAACGTGACAATGCCAGTCATACCACCGTACTCATCCAGCACCACCGCATAGTACTTCCGGTCCTTTTTCATCTCCTGAAACAGGCTCGAGACCTTCATATTCTGGGATACAAAATAAGGCTTGTCGACAGCATTTTTAAGGACATTGTCACGCGACTGATCATACAAGCGGAAATAATCCTTGGTATCCAGAATACCGATAATATCGTCGTCATCCTCCCCGCAGATCGGATAGTTTGAGTAACGGTTTTCATGGATTGTCTTACGCCATTGCCGGTCACTGTCCTCGAGATACAGCATCGCAACCTCGGTACGGTGGGTACAGACATCCTCGACTGTCAGATCATTAAACTCAAACACGTTTTGAATCATTTCGTTTTCCGAGCTTTCGATGGTGCCTTTTTCTGTTCCCTCATCTATCATCATGAGGATATCCTCTTCTGAAACCCTCTCCTCCATATCCTCAGGACTGATACCGATGATCCTCAAAATACAATTTGTGCAGAGTCTAAGCAGGGCTGCTGCCGGACTAATCAGTGTCGTTGCGATGGTGAGCGGCAGTGCCATGCCAAGCGCTGTTTTTTCCAAGTCCTTATGTGCCAGTCTGCGAGGAAGCATTTCGCCTAAAAGTATGATAAAAAATCCGGAAATCAAGGTAATCAGCAGAACCGCAATTGCGCGAATTACGGTTACCGGAATGCTTAGCGGCAATAATAAAAGGATTGCGGTCATCGGCGCAAGAAATGCGGAAACAGCAAAGGCACTGGCGAGAAGCCCCGCCAGTGTCGTAAGCACCTGCACCTTGGTATAGTATTTCCCGGAATCTTCTGTCAGCCGGAGAAGGCGTTCTGCGCTATGGCTCCCCTCCTCCTTTAATTTACGGAGGCGGGCTTCCCCTACTTCCAACGATGCAGTCTCTGCAGATGTAAATATTGCTTTGATAATAATAAGAATAATCAATAGTATGACACTATCCAGCATATATATTCCTGTCCGGATTATTTACCAAAGACAGCTTCATAATCCTTGCGGAACTTATCAATGCCAATATCTGTAAGCGGATGCTTTACCATCTGCATCAGAACCTTATATGGCACAGTTGCAATATCCGCACCAGTCTTGGCACACTCCACAATGTGCATCGGATGACGGATGGATGCGCAGATCACCTGCGTATCAATGTCAGGATACATTTCAAAGATTTCCATGATGTCTTCGATTAAGGCGATTCCATCTGTAGAAATATCATCAAGTCTTCCAAGGAACGGAGAAACATAAGTCGCTCCAGCTCTTGCTGCAAGCAGTGCCTGGGAAGCAGAAAAGACAAGTGTCACATTGGTGTGGATTCCCTCTTTGGAAAGAGTCTTGACTGCTTTCAGTCCCTCTGTTGTCATCGGGATCTTTACGACCATATTGGGATGAATTGCCGCAATTTCTCTTCCCTCCCGGATCATACCCTCTGCATCCGTAGTAGAAGCCTTGACTTCGCCGGAAATCGGACCATCCACAATCGATGTGATCTCCTTCAGCGTCTCAAGATAGTCCTTGCCCTCTTTAGCGATGAGAGAAGGATTGGTCGTGACACCATCAATAATCCCCATATCATTGGCTTCTCTGATTTCATCCACATTGGCAGTATCAATAAAAAATCTCATATCTTGCCTCCTATAATCCTTGATCGTTCTTTCTTATTTTAAAGACTTGACCGCATCAACAACCGCGTCAGTTGTAATGCCAAAGTGCTTAAACAGCTGGCTTCCATTGCCGCTTGCTCCAAAGGAATGCATAGAAACCACCTTGCCATCCAGTCCTGTATACTTTGCCCAGCCAAAATCACTCAGCGCTTCTACCGCAACTCTCTTACGTACATGCTTTGGCAGCACAGACTCCTTATATGCATCTGACTGCTGTTCAAATACCTCCATACTTGGCATAGAAACCACACGTACCTGGTAGCCTTCCTCTGTAAGGCGCTTTTTAGCATCCACCGCAAGAGAAACCTCTGAACCGGTCGCGATGATAATGTACTCCGGATCCTTGTCACAGTCATCAATAACGTAAGCTCCCTGAAGTGCTCTGCGGCCGGATCCCGGGATCTGCGGCAGATTCTGCCGTGTGAGAATCAGCGCGGTCGGAGTATGGTCTGACTGCAGTGCTGCGTACCATGCTGCCTCTGTTTCCGCTCGATCACATGGACGGAACACCTGGAAATTAGGAATAGAACGCAGCATCGCAAGCTGCTCAATCGGCTCATGTGTCGGCCCGTCCTCTCCTACACCTATGGAATCATGTGTCAGTACAAAAATCTGCGGAATCTCCATAAGCGCTGCAAGTCTTGCCATCGGCTTAAGATAATCACTGAAAACAAAAAATGTTCCTGTATATGTACGGAGTCCACCGTGCAGCAACATACCATTGGCAATCGCTCCCATTGCCATTTCCCTTACGCCAAAGTGAATGTTTCTGCCCTCCGGTGTTACCGCAGAGAAATACTCCTCTCCCTTCATGTCTGTCTTGTTAGACGGAGACAAATCTGCAGAGCCTCCGAAAAGATGAGGAATTTTATTCTTTATATAGTTGATCACTGCACCAGAGGATGCTCTTGTGGCTTCTGCCTTATCACAAGGCTCCCAGAATCCTGCATCTTCGGAAAGCTTCGCCTCATCGATGTTACTGTGATATTCGTCCCAAAGTGCCGCAAGCTCCGGATATGCAGTACGATAGGCTGCGAACAATTTCTCCCATGCGGTATATGCCGGAAGCTTGTCCTCGGAAAGCTTCCGGTAGTGTGCATAAACCTCCTCCGGTACAAAAAACGGTTCCTGAGACGGCCACTCGAGGAACTCCTTCATAGCCTTGACATTTTCCTCACCGAGGGGCTCACCGTGCGCCTTGTTGGTCCCCTGTTTTGCGGGGCAGCCGTATCCGATCGTAGTCTTTACTGTAATAAAGTATGGTGCAGAGTCATCCGCATTGGCTATGGCAATCGCTTTGCCGATCTCCTCCAGATTATTTCCATCCTCGACAAGAAGTGTTTTAAAGCCAAAGGCTTCCGCGCGTTTTGCAGGATCCTCTGTAAAGGCAATACTGGTATCTCCCTCGATGGAAATGTGATTGGAGTCATAAAGGACCGTCAGCTTGTCCAGCTTCCAGGTACCTGCAAGAGACAAAGCCTCCGAGGAAATGCCCTCCATCAGATCTCCGTCGCCGCACTCAACATAAGTTCTATGATTTACGATTTCATAACCCGGGCGATTAAAGACGGCGGCAAGATGCTTCTCTGCTGCTGCCATACCTACGGCCATGCCGATGCCGGCGCCAAGCGGTCCGGTTGTCGCCTCAATCCCATTGGCAGCACCATACTCCGGATGTCCCGGTGTCCTCGAGCCAAGCTGGCGGAAATTCATGATATCCTCTTTGGTATAATCCAGACCAAAAAGATAGATCAGTGAATACAGGAGCATGGAGCCATGTCCACCGGAAAGCACAAACCGGTCCCGATCTGCCCATTTTGCATCTTTTGGATTAAATTTAAGGAAATGTGCCCAAAGCTCATATGCCATCGGAGCAACTCCCAGCGGAAGTCCGGGATGTCCGGAATTAGCCTTCTGAATTGCATCGGCGGAAAGTACCCTGATTGCATTGACTGACATCGTTTCAATATCGTTGTTCATATCTTGCCCTTTCTGTTCTGGTAAGCTGCCAAAATTCCATACCAAGTCAATATTAACACAAAATGCACGGCTTGTATATGTAATCACTTCTCTTCTCGATCCGTTACTCCTGATACTCCGCCTTAAGCCTCCTTAAACAGTAATAAAATGCCGGAATCAGGAAACTGTCCGCAAAAATCCACGCAAGTGGAGAAGCGAAGCATGCTGCAGTAAATCCAAAAAGCGGGATAAAAATTATACCCACAATAGCTCTCGCCGCCATCTCGCATACTCCCGCAAGCACGGCAAAGCCGGAAAATCCCATCCCCTGGATCGTGAATCTCCAGACATTTACTATAGTGAGCGGGATGTAAAATAAGGAATTACCGATCAGAAAGAGATGTGCGTTGCGGATCACCTCCTGCTCTTCGGCACTTACAAAAATTCGGGGAATTTCTCCACCAAAAAGAATCAGCACAATGCAAACCGCAACAGAATATACGGCTCCCAGCTTTGTCGCAGCATAGACACCCTGCCGGATCCGGTCGAACTTAAGCGCACCTGCATTCTGACCTGCATAGGTCGCCATGGTAGCCCCAAGCGCATCAAAGACACAGCAGCAGAAATTTCCGATTCTCTGTCCTGCGGTGATGGATGCGACCGCAATGGAGCCAAGTCCATTCACCGCCGTCTGCAGCACGACAGATCCTATGGCCGTGATGGAATACTGGAGTCCCATCGGAATCCCCATACGGATCAGGTTGAGGCACCGCTCCCCATCCGGCTGCAGCTCTCCTTCCTGAAATTGAAGGATCGGAAATTTCCGCACCATATAGATAAGACATAAAATGCCGGATACACCCTGGGAAATCACTGTAGCGATTGCCGGTCCATTGACGCTGAATCCAAGAAATGCAATGGAAATATAATCCAGCAGGATATTAAGCAGTGCTGCAAGGATCAGGAAATAGACCGGCGTTCGGCTGTCTCCCAGAGACCGGATAATACTTGCCGTGATATTATATAGATACGTCACCGGTATTCCCAGAAAAATAATAAATATATATTGATACGCATAGCTGTAAATATTAACCGGTGTATGCATCATAAGCAGTATCGGCTTTGTAAGGATACAGATCAGCACGGTCATCGCTATAGCAAAAATGGCTGTCAGATAAATGATATTGGCAGTATATCTTCTAAGACCTGATGCATCCTGTGCGCCGAACCGCTGGGCAACGGGGATAGCAAATCCGGAACACATGCCGATTACAAAGCCGTTGATCATAAAATTGATCGCGCCTGTAGAGCCCACTCCTGCCAGTGCGTCCACCCCCAGCAGCTTGCCGACGATAATGCTGTCCACCATACTGTAAAACTGCTGAAACAATGTACCGAGCAGCATCGGAATGGCAAATTCCAAAATCAGCTCTACCGGTCTACCGGAGGTCATGTCCTTAATCGATGTGTTCTTTTCCATGTACGCCGTCCTGCCTTTTATAAAATAAAGAAGCTGCCACTGTGACAGCTTCTTTATTATAAACACATTTTTTACTATGGCAATGAGATTCAGTTGGATTTCCGAATGATGGTTTCTCCCTTTTCACGTATATCACCATTACGATATGCCTGCAAAAGCTCCAGCAGGTCGGAAATCTGCTGTTTTAATTCCCTTCCGGTGTCTGTTTCTCCCACCAGAACCCGGTGCTTCATCTGTTCCACAATCTGGATCTCCGGAGTATTTTCCTCTCCCTTATGGAAATCCTTATGCTCGGCAAGCGCCAGATGCCGGGAATTATAAATCAGGGTATATCCCGCAATGCCTGTCCTCGAGTGATATGCCTTGGAAATGCCTCCATCAATGACAAAGACCTTGCCATTGGCTCTGACCGGCTTCTCTCCTTTAATGGTTTTGACAGGAACGTGTCCATTTATAATGTGTCCGCTCTCAGGATCCACACCAAACTCTTCCATAATCTTATCCGCATACGCTTCATCCTTAGATAAGGAGTAGTATGGGTCAAATTTCTCTTTATGGGTTTCCGGATCCTCGATAAAGCTATGCTCAAAGGTCGTAATCTTATCTTTACCAAACAACGGAGACATCGGACCACAACACATATACCAGAACACATCCGTCGCGTATAGTTTTCCCTCCGGATCTACATTATCATTCAGGAAATACGCCTCAATCGCTTTTTCATAGAAGTAATCCATGAGCTTCTTGCCGCTCACCATACCACTTGAGGTTTTAAGCTCCCTGAAGTTTCCATCCTCATCCATCGGGATACATCCATGGAACAAAAGATTATTGTTAACAACCTTATACATCGATCCATGGGTAAAGAAAAAGCGGATATGCTTCTGCAGGAGCTGCGAATGTGTAAAGCTGTAAATCAGCGTATTCATGAGGCTCTGCTCCCGTTCCGTGAGTTCATACGGGTGCTTCGGATCAATCGACGGAAAATTCTTATCCTTGAGTTCATAGGTTTTTCCGTCAATAAGGACGGTTCCCTGCTCATAATTAACCTGATCCAGAAGGCAGCGTTTTTCCAGCGCATACTCCGGATGACGATGAATGAGCTTTCCCTCCTCCTTTAACTGGATAATGCTGATGGCCTTGCACATCTTTGCTGCAAGCTCGGGATTGACAGAATCTGAAACATTGTGATCAAAAATGTGCGGTTTAAAGCATTCACAGGGGTCATTTCCGTATACCTCCTCGGCGTACATGGACAGCGGACGCAGGTTAATGCCATACCCGTCCTCCAGCACATCAAAGGAATTATAAGAGGTGGCAATCCGGAGCACACTGGCGATGCAGGCAGGATTTCCACAAGCAGCTCCCATCCACTCGGCATCGTGATTTCCCCACTCGATATCTACATCATGGAAGTTCATCAGTTCCTCCATGATCCGGTCTGCATGCGGTCCTCTGTCAAACACATCGCCGATAATATGCAGCGAATCAATCGTCAGATTCTGAATCAGCTCGCAAAGTGCAATGATGAAATTGTCAGCCATATCGATGTCGATGATGGCATTGAGGATTTCATTATGATATACCCTTTTATTGACATCATTCCGGTCAAGATGCAAAAGCTCATCGATGGCATAGGCATAGTCCTTGGGCATCTTTTTACGCACCTTGGAGCGTGTATACTTGGATGAAACAACCCTGCAGATAGAAATCAGTCGATTCATCGTGATTTTCTGCCATTCGGGTGTATCCAGTTTTTTATGTTCCGGATCAGAGAGGATCTCCCTCGGATAGTAAATCAGATTGGCAAGCGCAAGCTGATCCCGCTCCGGCAGGAGGTTTCCAAAGGTTTCATCAATCTTGTCCCGTACGATACCCGATGAGCTCCTCATGAGATAGATAAATGCTTCTGACTCTCCATGCAGGTCCGAGAAAAAATATTCCGTACCCTTGGGAAGTCCGCAAATAGCTCTCAGGTTGATGATTTCAGCCCCTGCTGCCTCCGCAGTCGGAAACTGTCTGGAAAGAAGCTTGAGATAATCAAGATCCCGCATGATCACATGTCCTCCGCTCAAAATTGTTTATTTTAAACAAATTCTAATCTTTACAGGTTGCTGTCCTGTATACTTTTATTTCATTATATCGACTTCAGCCGGGCTTTTCTATATTCGTCAGAAAATTAACGTGCATATTGCGTAAAAGTACAATCTCGTCGGCTTCACTCAGGCTGATGGCATTATCGAAATTAGAAGCTTTGCGTAAAAGAAATTGATAAAAGAGAAATTGATAAAATGCCGGAATATAAAAAATCCCCTCCTTACTGTCTTTCCAGTAAAGAGGGGATATATCACAAATCCTGTGAGCTTTGATTTATTTTATGATTCATTACTGCTGTGTGTTTCCATCCGCAGCCGGAGCGGCATTGCCGGAAACCGCAGGATTCACGACGGAAGTATCAATATCCTTACGATTTAAAATATCCATAAATTCCTCTCCGGTAATGGTTTCCTTTTCATAAAGATACTTTGTAATCTCATGCAGCTTATTAATATGGTCCTTCAAAAGCTTATATGCCTTATCATGCTGCTGCTTTACCAGATCAACTGTCATCTGATCGATCTTTGTCTGCGTCTCAGGAGAGCAGGTAAGGCTTGCATCTCCTCCGAGATACTGATTCTGGATCTGCTCCATCGCCACCATGCCGATACCATCCGCCATACCATAGCGGGTAATCATGCCACGGGCAAGCTTGGTCGCCTGCTCTATATCATTGGATGCGCCGGTCGTGCAGGTACCGAAAATCAGTTCCTCTGCGCAGCGTCCGCCTGTCAGTGTAGCAATCTTATTTTCAAGCTCCTCTTTGGAGTAGAGATAATGGTTGCCATCATCCTCTACCTGCATGGTGTAACCCAAAGCGCCGGAGGTTCTCGGTATAATCGTGATCTTATGTACCGGTGCGGAATTTTTCTGCAGTGCCGCAACCAGCGCATGTCCTACCTCATGGTAGGAAACAATCAGTTTCTCCTTGTCCGTCATAACCTGATTTTTCTTCTGATATCCGGCAATGACTACTTCAATGGACTCCTCAAGATCAGACTGGATAACTCTTTCCCTTCCGGCACGTACGGCACGAAGTGCAGCCTCATTGATGATGTTGGCAAGCTCTGCGCCGGATGCTCCGGCTGCCGCCTTTGCAATCGCCTCAAGATTAACATTATCTGCCATCTTGATGTTTTTTGCATGCACCTTAAGGATATCTACACGTCCCTGAAAATCCGGAAGTTCCACTGGGACGCGACGGTCAAAACGGCCGGGTCTCAGAAGTGCCGGGTCCAGTGCATCAGGCTGGTTGGTCGCGGCAAGCACGATAATTGCCTTGGAGGAATCAAATCCATCCATTTCCGTCAAAAGCTGATTCAGTGTCTGCTCCCGCTCGTCATTACCTCCAAGACCGCCGGAGCCTCTCTTTTTACCAATCGCATCAATCTCATCGATAAAGATGATACACGGTGCTTTTTTCTTTGCCTGGTCAAACAGATCTCTCACCTTTGCCGCGCCCATGCCGACAAACATTTCTACAAATTCCGAACCGGAAATGGAGAAAAACGGCACACCAGCCTCTCCGGCGACTGCCTTGGCAAGAAGAGTCTTACCAGTTCCGGGAGGACCTACAAGTAATGCTCCTTTAGGGATATGTGCGCCAATTTTGGTATACTTATCCGGGACCTTCAGATAATCTACCATTTCTGTCAAAAGCTCCTTGGCCTCGTCCTCCCCGGCAACATCCTTAAAAGTTACAACATTGCCATCGATTTTTTCATATTCTCTCGCATTGGACTTGCCGAAACCGCCAAACATGCCGCCTCCGCCCATGGAGCCCATCGATGCCGCCATCCGTTTGGAGAGCCAGTTTCCAAGCATCCAGAAAATCAGGATCGGGAAAATCCAGCTAAGCAGGAAGCTTAAGAGAGGACTTGTCTCAACCGGAATCTGCTCATCAAAATTGACTCCCTGGCTGTAAAGCTTCTGCAGTACCTGCGCCTCTGTATACTCATTTTTAAGACGTCCTGTACTGCATGTTATATTGGTTCCGTTTACCGTTGCAATATACGTGATCGTATCATCACTAAGATTTACATTGGTGATTGCGTTGTTATTGACCGCATTCATAAACTCTGTATACGTTGTCTGCTTCACGCTCCGGTTGAGAAGCGATGGAAATACATAGGTATTAAGCAGGAGTATAATAATAAGAGCGATGAAATAATAAAACATCTGCGGTCTTCTGTTTTTAGGATGATACTGATTTCCACCCTTTCCCTGATTCTGTCCGTTATTATTGAACTGATTCTGGAACTGATTAAAGAAATCATTGAAATTATTATTTCCATTATCCGGTGAATTACCATTGGAAAAATTCTGATCAGCTAAACTGATTTCCGCTCCGGCGGTTCTCCGTTTATGGAAAATATGTAGGATATTTTTCATAAGCCTTTCCTTTCTTACCGACTCTTATATCCCTCTGGATATGCTATTATCATACGCAATGATTGTGTAGAAATCGTGAACAGTAAGAAACATTCTGCGGTTTTTTATGTCCATCTGATACATCCGCCAGTAGGATTATACATAATTCTGTTATTTCATGGTTTTTTTGAGAAGCTCACAAAGCTCATCAACCGCCTGCTCGTTACCGGCTTTGATATCATCAACAACACACGATTTAATATGTGCAGCCAGAAGCTCCTTATTAAAGGAATTAAGCGAGGCCTGCACGGCACTCACCTGAATCAGGATATCCGGGCAGTACCGGTTATCCTCAATCATCTTGCGAATACCGCAAATCTGCCCCTCAATCCGATTGAGACGATGTGTAAGCGACCTGATTTCTTCCGCACTTCTGGGCTTATGCTTATGCCTTCCTGTCTCATCCAGCTCTGTATTACAGCAGCATTCTGCCATTGCACATCCTCCTGTTACTTTACGATCGATACGAACTCGTAGTCTTTATCCTCAACAGCCTTACGGATTGCATCATCCTCAACCGGCTTGGAAAGCTCAAGCACAGCCGTTCCATTGTCATGAGAAACCACAGCGCTCTCCACACCATCCAGCTGCTCCAGCGCCTTCTTAACCGTTGCCTCGCAATGCTCGCACATCATACCCTTGATCTTTACTGTTTCTGTCATGTTCTTTGTCTCCTTTTTGTGTTTTCTTGTTATTTTTTTATCTTTAGATGCATTATGTACATCAAAAAGATTCAACCTGAGCGCATTCATACATACCGTAAAGCTGGAAAGACTCATTGCCGCCGCGCCAACCATCGGACTCATCTCAAAATTCCAGCCAAAGACCGCACTGTAAAATCCTGCAGCAAGCGGAATACAGATCACATTATAGAAAAATGCCCAGAACAGGTTCTCGTGAATGTCTCTGATCGTGGCCCTGCCCAGCCGGATTGCAGCGGCTACATCCGTAAGTCCGGATTTCATAATCACCACATCTGCAGCGTCAATTGCAACATCCGCACCAGCGCCAATAGCTACGCCAAGATCAGCTCTTGTAAGTGCAGGCGCGTCATTGATGCCGTCTCCCACCATGGCAACCTTGCCCTTTTTCTCAAGGTCACGGATCACGGCTTCCTTGCCGTCCGGCAGTACTCCCGCAATGACATGATCCACTCCTGCCTGGGAAGCAATTGCCTGTGCCGTCTTTTCGTTATCGCCGGTAATCATATATACCTCGATACCCATATTCTTAAGCTCTTTTACTGCCTCGGCAGAATCCACTTTGATCGTATCCGCAACTGCGATAACACCCGCAAGCTGATCACCTCTTGCAAAGAAAAGCGGTGTCTTCCCCTGCTGCGACAGTTTCTCCGAACGTTCGCGGATTTCCCCTGAGGCAGCAAACTTGCCTGTCATAAACGCACCGGATCCGCCATATAATGTGACCCCACCAAGCTTTGCCGTAAGACCGTTTCCCGGAAGTGCTGTAAAATCCGAAACTTCTTCCGCGGTAAGATGATGCTCCTCTGCATATGTCATAATGGCTTTTGCCAGCGGATGCTCGGATTTCTGCTCCAGGGCAATCGCCATCTTAATAAGCTTCTCCTCGGTAAACCCGGCTTCCGGAAGAATATCCGTAACCTTAGGCTGTCCGGAGGTAATCGTACCGGTCTTATCCAGAGCAACGATATCGATCCTTCCTGCCTGCTCCTGAGAAGCCGCTGTCTTATATAGAATTCCATTTCTCGCGCCGATGCCATTGCCCACCATGATTGCTACGGGCGTTGCAAGCCCCAGGGCACATGGACAGGAAATCACAAGTACCGCAACCGCTCTCGGAATCGCAAAGGCAAGTCCTTTCCCTGTAAGCATCCAGATGATGAAGGTAAGCACGGCGAGTCCGATTACTGCCGGTACAAAAATCGCGGAAACCTGATCTGCAATTCTTGCAATCGGTGCCTTGGTTGCAGCGGCATCACTTACCATATGGATAATCTGCGCAAGTGTAGTATCCTCGCCGACCCTCGTCGCCCTTGCCCGGATATAGCCCGACTGGTTGATGGTTGCCGCAGAAACCAGATCTCCGATGGTTTTATCAACCGGGACAGATTCTCCGGTCAATGCAGATTCATTAACCGCAGTAGAACCCTCCTCGATAATGCCGTCTACAGGAATGTTCTCGCCAGGTCTCACCACAAAAATATCTCCGGTGCGCACCTCGGCAATTGGAACTTCTACCTCCTGCCCGTCTCTGTACAGAACTGCAGTCTTCGGTGCAAGCTTCATCAGGCTCTTAAGAGCATCTGTGGTGCGTCCCTTGGAAATTGCTTCCAGCAGCTTACCGATGGTAATCAGGCAGGGAATCATCGCTGCTGTCTCAAAATAAAGGTTGTGATGCAGCTCATGAACCAATGCTGTATTACCGGTTCCCTGCGCATAGATCATGATATAAAGCTCGACCAGGGAGTAAACAAAAGATGCTGAGGATCCCAGTGCAACCAGTGCGTCCATATTGGGCGCAAGCTCAAACAGCGATCTGAAGCCTCCGGTAAAAAACTTTTTATTGATGTACATAACCAGGATCGCAAGCAGCATCTGCGTTACAGCACCAGCTACCGGATTTTCCAGAAATGCCGGCAGCGGAAATCCTGCCATATTATGTCCCATCGAGAGATACATGAGCAGTAGCAGCAGCACTGCCGACTGGATTAAGCGCTTCTTGAGCACGGGTGTCTCTCTATCCTTCAGTGCATCCTCCTCAGCGGAAATACTATTCACTTCCTCTTTTTTCTCTACCGAAGCTCCCTTAAGTGAAGCCCCATAGCCTGCATTTTCCACAGCGCGAATTACTGCGGACGGATCTGCTTCTCCATCGACAGCAAGCGTGTTGGTAAGCAGTGATACATTGGCTTCCTTCACTCCCGGGACCTTTCTGGCTGCCTTTTCCACTCTTGTCTGGCAGGCTGCACAGCTCATCCCTGTTACAATATATTGTTTCATAAAATCCTCCCTTGTATAAACCGATCCGCGGGAATCCTGCTATAACAGGGCCGTTTCGGATCTGCAGGAAATTATAGCAATGTCACCAGTCCTATTTTTAAAGGTTCCAGGGTTTGTTCTATCCATACCCCCACCCCCTATCTGATGGCAATTGAAACTATACCACCAGGGGGTATATGCGTCAATAGCTTTCATTCAAAAATCTTCCTCTATCTGGCTCTGTCCTGCCCTCCCCGGCTCTATCTGGCTCTCGATCCGGTCCGGAGAAGACCTGTTTCCTCCTATCCTTTTATCTAAAAAAGCCCTTACACCGGTAATTCCGGTGTAAAGGCTCCTTAAGTCTGTTTATTATTTGAATGTATTTGAATTATACTTAGCTCGTAATTCTACACTGTCTATTTATTTGAATATAAATCGCTCAAATATACAGTCGCTGCTCACAAAAGCGTGATTTCCTTAACTACATGCTCGTCAAAATCATAGACAGTGAAGGTATCCCCATCCAGTACAGCGTAGGTGTTAGGGTTTCCGCCCTTGGGAAGTGAGGTGGAGCCCGGGTTCAGATGATAAAAGCATATTCCGTCCCTCTCCAGCTTCTCCGCCTTTAAAAGATGCGTATGTCCATGCAGCAGTGCATCTCCATCCGAAATCGGCGGAAGCGCATCCTCATTAAAGAGGTGCCCGTGAGTTGCGTAGATGGTATGTCCATTGAGACTCAGAAGTGCATAGTCCGCCATCACCGGAAACTCCAGTACCATCTGGTCCACCTCTGCCTCGCAGTTGCCGCGGACCGCATAGATTTGATTTTTCAGCGGATTCAGCATGGCAATGACCTTTTTAGGGGCATAATCTCTGGGCAGATCGTTCCTGGGTCCATGATACAGGATGTCTCCCAGGAGTATCAGCCGGGATGCTCCGCTCTCTTTATACTTCTCCAGCATTTTTTCACACCAGTATGCTGAACCGTGGATATCGCTGGCAATAAAATATTTCATTTTTTCTCCTCTCATTACATCCGCTCCGGCGCATTAAATCCAAGTACATGGATGCAGCTCGTAAGGATCCTCCAGGTCAGCATCAGTACGGCAAGATAGCTCTGCTTTTTAGCCGTATCCTCCTCTGCCAGGATCTTGACATTATGGTAGAAGGAGTTAAAGCTGTTGGAAATCTCATAAATATACGTGCAGATCTTGTGCGGCGCAAGCTCGGTCCATGCATTGCAAAGCTCATCCTGGTAACGGGCAAGCAAAGTTTCCAGATCCCGTCCGCTTTTGTCCTCCATCGGCAGAATCCGGAAATCCCCTGCATGCTCTCTTACAAAGCTTTCTGTATCCGCATAGGAAAGTCCGGCAGCTTCCGCATATTTTCTAAGGATCGAACCGATACGTACGATGGTATATAAAATATACGGACCTGTATTTCCTTCAAAGGATGTGAATTTGTCAAGGTCAAAGACATAATCCTTGGTCGCCTGGTTGGAGAGATCTCCGTACTTCAGGGCAGCAAGTCCGATGATTTTTGCATTCGCCTCTGCCTCCGCACCGGACATGTCCTCGCCACGGGACTCCCTGATCCTCTCGAGCACCTTGTCATTTGTTTCCCTGATCAGGGTTTCCAGACGGAGCACTCCACCCTCACGCGTCTTAAATGGCTTTCCGTCTTTGCCGTTCATCGTACCGAAGCCGATAAAGGTAAGCCCTGTTTCAGGCTTCACAAAGCCGGCCTTGCGTGCTACACGGAAAAACTGGGTATAATGCAGGGACTGACGGCTGTCAGCGACATAAATATAGGCATCCGGATGATAGAGCTTTTCACGCTCAATAATGGTACCAAGATCACTGGTTGCATACAGCGATGCGCCATCCGACTTCCGGATCATGCACGGCGGCAGCTCCTTGGGATCCGACGGCTCGGTAATGTCAACAACCAGCGCTCCCTGTGATTCATACGCAAGACCTTTATCCTCAAGCTCCCGGATCAGTCCGGGAATGTATGGCTCCGCATCGGACTCACCTTTCCAGAGGTCAAAATGCACATCAAGGTTGTCATAGTTTTTCTTAAGATCGGCAACAGAAACCCGCATAATCTGCTCCCAAACCTTATGATAGACAGGATCTCCCTGCTGCAGCTTCCTCGTTGCCTCATGTGCACGCTCTGCGAATGCTGCATTCACAAGATTTCCATTATCATCCTTTTCCTTCGCCTTCTGCGAGGCATACGGATAGATTTCCTCAAGCTCTGAAATGGTGAAATCCTCTCCAAGCTTTCCACGGTCCTCAAGCTCTGCAATGATGAGACCCATCTGCAGACCCCAGTCTCCAAGGTGTACATCTCCGATCACCTTATTTCCCATCTTTGCAGCCATTCGCTTGATGGCTTCTCCGATTACAGCAGAACGAAGGTGTCCCACATGCAGAGGTTTAGCTACATTGGCTCCGCCATAATCCACAATAATGGTCTTTGGCGTTTTATTCTGCTCAAGTCCCATCGCCGGATCGTGATTCATATCATTTAAATACATCCCCAGAAGCTCTCCGGAGAGATTTAGATTGATAAATCCGGGCATGACTGCCTCCGCCCTGGAAAAAATCTGTACTTCCTCATACTTCATATCCACGAGATGCGATACCACTGCATTGGCAATATCCATCGGCTTCTGATGGTATTTCTTAGCACCTGCCATCGCTCCGTTGGACTGATACTCGCAGAGGTCCGGACGATTGGAAATGGAAACCCGCCCAAGCTCCCGGTCATAGCCGGCAAGCGCAAAACCGGTCTTAACCGCATCGCTTATGATATTCTGAATCGTATTCAAACTCATGCTCCTTTATCTACAAAACAGCGTTAATCCACCTGGTTAAAAAAAAGGTTCCCCGTCTGGGAAACCTTAAGCAAACGGATTGCTCCGTATTATATCAGCCTCTGGACTCGTAGGAACCGGTCTGTGTGGAAACGATAACCTTGTCTCCGGTGTTAATAAACAGCGGAACCTGAATCTCAGCACCTGTCTCAAGAGTTGCCGGCTTGGTTGCTCCTGTTGCAGTGTTGCCCTTAACACCCGGCTCTGTGTGAGTAACCTCAAGAGTAACCTTGAGCGGCGGCTCAACAGAAAATACCTTGCCCTGGTAAGAGTCTACACGGCAGGTCTCATTTTCCTTAACAAACTTCATAGCATCAGCAATCTGCTCATGTGAAAGTGCGATCTGCTCAAATGTCTCCGGATTCATGAAGTTGTACATCTCGCCATCATCATAGAGATACTGCATGTCAACACGGTCAATATGTGCAGGCGGGAATTTCTCTGTCGGACGGAAGGTTCTCTCTGTAACTCCTCCATTGATTACGTTCTTGAGCTTGGTTCTTACAAAAGCTGCACCCTTACCTGGCTTAACATGCTGGAACTCAATGACCTGTACAACCTGGCCATCGATTTCAAGTGTAACGCCGTTTCTGAAATCACTAGCTGATACCATAAAATCCTCCTGAAAAGCAAGTAAATACTTTGATATTTTTTTGCCTTGAAATACTAAATTCTATCACATAGCTCATAAAATACTGAGATATTTTAATATATAAACCATGTATTTGCAAGCATTTCTTCCGATTTCCTGTTATAATAGCTGACGTCTATCCTTAAGATCACAGGAAGGAAGGTTCTAATGTCAGAATATAATATTACATCCGTAGATAAATCCGATCGGTATATGAACCAGATGGTGGATGCCTTACTGGAAAAAGAAGGCATTCGCAGAGATAAAAATCTGGACTATACCGCCGCCATGATCGACGACGATTACAACGTCATCGCCACCGGAAGCTGCTTTGGAAACACGCTCCGCTGTCTCGCGGTTTCCAGCGATCATCAGGGAGAGGCTCTGATGAATGATATTGTTTCGCATCTGATCGAGTTCCAGTACTCTCGCGGTAATTACCATCTGTTTCTGTATACTAAGCTGAACTCTGCCAAGTTTTTTGCAAGCCTTGGTTTTACGGAGATCGCAAGGGTTGAGGACGCCAATACCGTATTTATGGAAAACAAGCGGACCGGCTTTCAGGACTATCTTGACAGTCTCCGAAAGGATCTGCCGGAAAACTATGACCCCACTGGAAAAAGGGTGGCAGCCCTGGTAATGAATGCCAATCCGTTTACACTGGGGCATCAGTACCTTGCGGAGACTGCCTCCCGGGATGCGGATATCCTGCATATCTTTATTGTTAGTGAGGATGCTTCGCTGGTACCATTCAAGATCCGTAAAAAGCTTGTCATGGAAGGCACTGCGCAGCTTAAAAATGTCATTTATCATGACAGCGGGTCCTATATCATAAGCTCCAGCACCTTCCCCGCGTATTTCCAGAAAGACAGTACTCAGGTCATTTCCGGTCAGGCACGTCTGGATCTCGCCGTTTTCCGTAAAATTGCGGCATCCCTCGGAATCAATGTCCGCTATGTCGGGGACGAACCGACCTCGGTCGTAACGAGCCTATATAATAAGATCATGGCGGAGGCTCTGCCGGAAAGCGGCATTCAGTGCTGTATTATCCCGCGGAAGGCCATCGATGGAAGAGCAATTTCCGCTTCTACCGTGCGGCAGGCCTTAAAGGATGGAAATTTTACGCTCGTTAAGACACTCGTACCGGAAAGCACCTACCGGTGGTTTACCTCTCCGGAAGCTGAACCTGTCCTTGATAAAATCCGGAAGGAATCCAACGTCATCCATTACTAAGGGAAATGTTTCCTCTGTACTTAGTACTTATGTACTTACACCATGCTCTCCACGAGCCGGTGCAGAAGGATCGTAACTGCCAGGATATCCGCAGCTCCGCCGGGACTTATATTCCGGCGGATACAATCCTGATTCATTTTTTCCAGTGCCTGAAATCCCTCCTCGGTAAAGGCACCTCCGAGCTGCAATACCGTGGCTGCTTCTTTCTTAAAGCTTTGCATCTCCATATAGGAACTTCTCGAAGCCACATTGGTATCATTTAAGACTGCCATGATCTCGAGAAGTACCTCCAGATGGATCAGATTTTCCAGCTTTTCCCGGTTCTGCTCTGAGTCTTGCTGTGTAAGCTCCCTGCGGACCGTTCCGAGCTTTCTAAGCTGCTCTACCGATGTATCATCCGCAGCAATGTGTATGGCTCTTTCCATTGCAGGCAGCGCTGTCTCCCGGATGATCGGAAATCCCAGCTCCGCCTGACCGCGGATCCCTTTCTCTCCATACTGGTGATACAGGATTTCTCCATGCGTACGTGGTGCGCGGGTCTGCATTTCCGCAAATTCCCTTTGCAGGATTCTGCGTGTCATCTTAGCGGACGTCTCCAGTATATGTGCTGCATCAAATCTCCCGGAGCTCCGATACTCCAAGCCGGCTGCCGCAGACACAATCCCCATCGTAAAGATCATGCCCTTGTGAGTGTTGACCCCATGCGTTGCTGTAAACATCGCGCGTTCCGCATTCATGCCAATCACCCGAATCATGAGAAAAATCCTTTCCGCCTCCGAGTACGTAAGTGCGGGATCATATCCCGGTACATCACGGCTCAGAACAGAAACGCCGTCAAAGCCCGCCAGAAACATCTCCACAATATATGGCGTAATTGCCTCTGTGCTGTCTATAAATGTTTCATACGTCATGTCCCTGTGGGATCCGTTATCCTGCCGATCCACAAGTCCCGGCTTAGGCGTGGTATACACCTCTCCTAGTAAGGCATTCCTCACATGCCATCCAAAGTCCTCGATCAGCTCCTGGCGCCTCATCCTGCGATACCCCGTGCAGCCTGTATGATCCGATGAATTTCCGTGGTCATTTCCTGCACCGTATGGCTCCGGTTTCTCGCGCAGATATGGGCTTCCTTACCACACATGAGGCACTTCCGCGGTGCCATGCCAAACTCCTCCCGGCTGACCTTGCAACCGTCCAGTCCGATAACGTCAATATCAAAAAGCCTGCCAAGCCGGTCAGCCTCTTCCAGCTCACACATCCTCTGTTTTACCTGAACGGCATCTGCCTCCACTGCCGCATAGAAAACCAGGCCTGTAATCTCCCGTTCGGTAACGCTTCTACTGACAGGAATCCCCGCTGTCTCAAGCTTCGCAAGGATCCGCCGGACTCCAGTTTCAAACGCCCACGTAAGAGCATCATCAACCTTATGTGGTCCCGGGACATTTAGCATAAAGCATACAACCGGATTTTTTGTTTCTGCAATCATACTGCGCTGTATCTCAACTCTCCGGTCTCTAGCTTCAAGCATCTCCGGAACTGTAACCTCGTGGCTGTAGTCTAACTGATCTGGCATATCTATCTCCCCTATTTCAAGTGTTACACTGAAGCCCCAATGCGTCCAGCACCCTGGCTTCAACCCTGCGGTACAGTTCCTGGCGATACTGCAAGGCTTGTTCTTTATCCATTATAAAATACGTTGGCATTTCTTCCGGCGGAATCAGATAGCCCGGAAAATCCACGCGCTCCGGGTCTCCTGCATGGATGCTATGTGCGACCTCCCGATGGAAAATTGCCTCCCGTTCCTCCCGACTGCATCCTTCCACTTCCCGGGACAATGAAGTGAGGTAGTCACGGAAGCCATTTTTCCGGTTTTCAAGGTAAATCATGTGCTCCGCCGCTTCCACAAGATGCAGTCCGGTATGACCAAAGACCCCCTCATTTTTTGGCTTTGTAAATCCGATCCAGTGGGTGCTCCCTTTCTCATACATTTTTTCATAAAGATGTCCCATAAGGTCCACCAGGAGTCCCTGTCCATGATACACCGGCGATACTGCGATACATTTAAGTATGATACCGCTGAATGATCCAGCCGCAGCAAGCTCCCCGTTGTCCTCATTTACAATAACCGCTGAATATGTAATTGCATCATCATAGTCAAGCCCGCAGCCTGCAAGAAATCCGCGCAGCCTCTCCAGTTCTCTTCCGGCAAAGGGACGACCCTCTGCAATATAAAAATGATCTTCCATAGCTTTGATTATAGCAATTATAGCATAAGAAACAAAAGAATTATGACAAAAACCGCGGTCCAATCTCACGACTGGCCGCGGTTTTTATGAAACGCACGTAATATTTGATCAGACATTTTACGTGGGTTCTAAAGGATATTAATCCTTAAATTCAAAAGGCTTAACCTCACGTACAACATCCATGATGGATCCGTCTCTTGCCTCGATGATACCAACTACACGATCGCCGAACTGAACCTTTTCCGGAGCACCTGTGATAGAGTAAGCAATATCTCTCAGCTCTTCAATCGTCTTGATTGGAAGACCCTTATCCTTGGTTGCCTCGATGAGATCCTGTCTCTTAGGATTGATTGCAATACCGTAGTCTGTAACAACAACATCAACGTCCTCACCCGGAGTGGTTACTGTTGTACAATCTGTGCAAATGGTCGGAATTCTGCCCTGCATAATCGGAGCGATCACGATCGTGCACTTTGCACCTGCTGCTGTATCCGGATGTCCGCCCTGTGCACCGGTGATGACACCATCAGAGCCTACAACCACGTTACAGTTGAAGTGTGTATCTACTTCCAGCGCTGCAAGGATGACAAAATCAAGCTTGTTTACATATGCGCCCTTATTAAACGGGTTGGCATACTCATCTGCCGTAATATAGAAATGTCTTGGATTGGTTGCTGCAGAGTGAATTGCATCCTGGTCAAAGTCCTGTGTATCTACAAGAGTGCCGATCAGACCCTCATCCAGCAGATCGCACATTGGCTTGGCAATACCGCCGACACCAAAAGACATATGGATGTTTCTCTCTCTCATCACTTCTGCAAGATACTTGGTAGAAGCGATGGAAGCGCCGCCGACACCGGTCTGGTATGAAAATCCCTCTTTAAAGTAAGGAGTCTCAATCAGGAAATCTGTGCAGTACTTCGCCATGAGCAGCTTTCTCTGATCAGAGGTTGGCTTTGCAGCTCCGGTTGCAATCTTGGTCGGATCACCGATCTCATCAACCTTTACAACATAGTCTACCTTAACCTGTGAAATCTGTGCCGGAAGGTTAGGGAATGGAACCAGTGTATCTGTTACCGCTACGACCTTATCCGCATAATCTGCGTCAACTGCAGAGTAGGAAAGCACACCGCAATCTGCCTTACCACCATTTGCGTTCAGATTGCCATACTCATCTGCAGTAGGAGCACCGATAAACGCAATATCAATATGTGTCTCGCCGGTCATAATGGCTCTGGCACGAGCACCGTGAGAACGCATGATGGCAAGTCCCTTAAGTCTGCCCTCGGAAATTGCCTTACCGATGTTGCCACGCACACCGGAAGACTCAATGTGTGTAATGGTGCCATCGTCAATCATATAAACGATCGGATCGTTCTGTGAGCCAAGAGAAGATGCACAGATAGTGATATCCTTGATACCCATCTTGTGGGCCTCTTCCATAACCATGTTGAGGACCTTATCGCCGTTACGGAAATGATGGTGGAAGCTGAGTGTCATACCATCCTTGATTCCGCACTTTACAAGTACATCATGAATGGAATCTACGAGCTTGGAGCCATTGGAATTAATGACACACTTTACCTTGTGGGAAGCTGTCGGATACTCATATCCGTCAAAATGATGAGTGCCCTGGAACACTTCCTTGCCTGTTAATTTTAAAATCTCCTCAGGTATATCTCTGCCAACTGCATTAATCATCTTACAGATCCCCCTTATAAACACCGGCTGCCTTTGCCATCTTGATTGTTCTCTGGGCGCCATCATAGAATGCAATATCAATCATCTTACCATCAACGGTAAATACGCCGATACCCTTTGCCTTCTTGTCATCAATCTCCTTGATAACCTTCTCTGCAAAGATGATTTCCTTCGGGGTCGGAGTAAAGATCTCATGCACAATATTAATCTGACGTGGATTGATGATTGACTTACCATCAAATCCCATCATCTTGATGGTCTCCACATCCTTACGGAATCCATCCATATCATCCAGATTGGTCCAAACGGTATCAAAGCACTGAACTCCTGCTGCACGAGCTGCAATAATCATCTGCTGACGCGCGCCCATAAGCTCGACTCCTGTACCGGTAATTTTGGTCTGCAGATCCTTTGTATAGTCACCACCGGAAAGAGCAACGCCAATCATACGATCAGAGGAAGTACATACCTCATATGCGTTCATAACACCCTTGGCAGACTCAAGCGCAGCCATAATCAAAGTAGAGCCAGGCTCTCTGTCAAACTCCTCCTCGGCAGCAACAACCTTTTCTTCAACTGCCTTTACCATATCGGCGGTCTCAGTCTTGGGAATACGGATAACGTCACATCCACCGGCTACACAGCAGCGGATATCCTCCTCCCAGAGGTCGGTATCCAGACCATTGATACGTACAACCTTTTCTGCTCCTCTGTAATCAATGGTGGTAAGTGCATGATACAGTGAAAATCTTGCAGTATCCTTAGCAGTAACGGCAACAGCATCCTCAAGGTCAAGCATAAGTGAATCGCACTTGTAAATATACGGATCCTTGATCAGTGAAGGCTTCTGTGCATTCAGGAACATCATGGATCTTCTGAGTCTCTTTTTATTAGGATTTTCAATCATCTGATTGCACCTCCCCATGGTAAGTTCTTGTACTGGTCAACAGAACGATAAACCGCTCCCTCGATCCTTGCCTTAATTGTGCAGTCAAGCGCACCCTTATCGACAATGGAGATCTTTACATTGTCCACGCCGAGATTCTTAAGGGTCTCAAAGGCTACCTTGCGGATCTGATTTCCGAACTGATGAGCTACTGCACTGTCCAGAGTGAAATCAATCTTTCCATCTCCCGGCTCCACAGTAACCTGACAGTCACTGGATTCCATCGTGCCTGCAACAGCAGGTTTCTTAATTTCCATAGTATCCCTCCTTGTGTAGAGAACCGTTTTCCTGGTTCTGCTATCCAATTGTTACCACGTTTTACAAGTGACATTTCAGAAAATGTTACACAACTATTAGTAATTATAATCTAGTCTGCGCTAGAATAAAACTATCTATTTGGTACAAAGCTACTATAATCCCATGATTACCTATAGTAAAATAGTTTGTCAAATATAGCATCTATTGTATTTAACTATACCAGCCTTTTATTCGGCCTGACTTTTGTTATTAATATCTGCCTCTCTTAAAATCAGCCGTAGTTCATCAAGATCTGTGGTCATTTTGATAAAGTGCTCCTGAAATTCCGGACCCGGGGTGGTTTGCCCCCTTAGATCCTCTACCATCCGGGAGAGACTCTGTGCAAGCGGAGTAAGACTCAGATTTGCCGCAACTCCCTTGAGCTCATGTGCATTGAGAAATGCTTTCTGATACTGTTTTCTATTCAATGCCAGTCTGAGGCGCTCCAAAGCAGGATCCTGTACAAACTCTTTTAGAAGGTGGATATAAAACTCCTGATCATCGGCAAGCCTTCGGAGTGCGGATTCCGGATCCGCACCCCAGGCTGCCAGGGTGTCTATTACTGTCAATGATTATTCTCCCCGTTTTTCATCTTACTTTTTATGCTCAAACGCTTCTGCAAAATGATAGAAAAGATCTTCGGCATCAATCGGTTTGCTGATGCAGTAATTCATGCCTGCGTCTCTGCAGCGTGTTTCAACGTCATCCGTCACATCTGCAGTGAGTGCAATAATCGGGATTGATTCCGAATCTTCCAGTCCAGAACTGCGGATTTCCTTGGCCGCCTCCTCTCCATCCTTTACAGGCATCATCAGGTCCATAAGGATTGCCTGATAGTGGTACGGTCCGCGGCTCTTATACAGATCCACAACCTCCTGTCCATCTCTTGCAAGCTCACTATGGATTCCCTTGGTATTTAGAATCTTGATAATGACCTCGGCGTTGATATGGTTATCCTCCGCCAGCAGGACGTTTTTGCCATACAGCACCTGATCCTCATATGTCTCCGTGCGATGCGTCTGAAGCTCGATCTGCTCATCTGTCGCAATGCTGTAGCTAAGTTTCACAATAAAGGTTGTGCCATTACCAACTTCACTGGTGCAGTCAATCGTGCCACCAAGCAGCTCCACCAGGTTCTTGCAGATGTAAAGTCCAAGTCCCGTACCATCATGGTGTTCACCGTCCACACTGTCCTGTTCAAATGGCAGGAACATCCTTGCCTGGAAACTCTCGGAAATTCCGATACCATTATCCTTTACAATATAGGTATGGAATGCCTTGCCATCGTGATAATCCACGTTAATAATCAGCGAAATCCTGCCATTTTCCGGTGTAAATTTCAGGCTGTTGGACAAAAGATTCATGAGGATCCGTTCCACATGCTGCTGATCCATCAAAACATACCGGTTCTGGCAGCCCTCCACATCCAGATCAAAGATCTGATGATTGTCTCTTGCCTGCTCACTGATGATCGTTGCAACGGAATTAAAGACGGTCTCCTCCTTTACCGCGGTGCTGACGGATACAACCTTACCTGCGTTGATCTTGCTGGTTTCCAGGATTTCTTCCATAAGACCAACCAGATACTGGCTGGATGTCTGAATCTTCTCCAGATTATCCTTCACCTCTGCCGGAAGATTTTTCTCCCGGAGACTAAGCTCTGTCAAACCGAGAATTGCCGTCATAGGCGTCCGCATGTCATGCGACATATGAGAGAGGAAGGTCTCCTTCTCCTGACTGGACTTTACCGCCTGCCGGAGTGCCTTGGCCATCTCGTCAATCTGCTCCTGATCATCCACCTGCTTTGTCGTATCTACAAAGGTAATAACCAGCCCCTGCAGCTTCTTTTTACCCGTTTCCTTTACTGAATCCGCATTATCCTTGGCAATGGTTTCCCTGGTCAGGTATGGCGCAATACGGATCAGATAGGTCTTACCGGCAATTGACGTGCAATGCTGCTCGATTGCATTCATCGTCTTTAAAACCTGCCTGCATTGTTTGATGAGATCAATCGTGCCGAAATTATATGCAATGTACCGGAGGGATCTGCCCACATCCTGATCCGCAACATTAAACTCATCCGAAATATACTCTGTAAATTTACGGATATTGAGATTCTGGTCTACCATCAGTATCCCGACTAATGTGGTCGACAGGAAATTTGCCATGTCATCATTGAGACCGGCAAGCTCCGTAACCTTGGACTGATACTCCGAATTTACGGTATACAGCTCCTCATTTACGGACTAAAGCTCCTCATTGGAGGACTGCAGCTCCTCATTGGCAGTCAGCAGCTCCTCATTGGCAGCCTGCAGCTCGGCATTTACCGACTCCAACTCCGTAACGGTCTGCCGCAGATTATCCTTGGTAATTTTAAGCTCCTGCTCAAGATTGGAAATACGCTGGGCTGCTGCCGTATCAATCTGGAATTTACGGACGTCTCCGGACAGCTCCCGCTTCCCTCTCAGGAAGGAAATCGCCATAAAGCTGGTCTGCTGCCCATTATGATCAAAAATCGGCTGCGCTACGATGGAGATATACTCCGGCGCATCTTCCAGCTGTACCGGCAGAGAGTCGTAGCTTACCTTGTGTTTGGTCTGACGGGCATCACGAAGCACCGTGGAAACCGCGATTTTAAGATCCGTCCGGATCAGCTGGAAAATATCCAGTGTCGCAGCTCCGGTCGGGATCGACAGGAACTTGGAGCAGTCTCCATAGGTTCGGTTCAGCTCATTTTTTTCATTCACAAGCACCGATGCCGGCATCAGTGCTTCCAGGATCGAGGTATCCAGGTCATTGGTTTTATACTGAACCTCGGCATCGTCCTCCATCTTCTGGATCTGAATCGGCTCCAGGGAACTCTCCACATTCTGCATTGAGTAGTTAAAGCGCTCATGAGCCGGAGCCTTGCCGGAGGTATTGTGAATGAAAATCTTTTCATTTGCGCACAGTACCCGGAACACATCATCATAATCAATGACAGACTCCGACCTTCCCAGAAAAAGATATCCATGGTCATTGAGTGCCATATGGAAAATAGCAAAAATTGTCCTCTGCAGCACCGTCTGGAAATAGATCAGCACATTTCTGCAGCTGATCAGATCCAGCTTGCCAAATGGCGGATCCTGAAATACATTATGCTGCGCAAAAATGATCATCTTCCGGATATCATGGTGAATCACATATTTATTACCCTTCCGGGAAAAATATTTGGACAGCCGGTTTACAGAGACATCCTCAATGATATTATCTCCATACACTCCCCTTACCGCAGTTGCAATGGCATCTGCATCCAGATCAGTTGCAAATATTTTAACGTCTCTCCGGATATCCAGCTCCTCCATTGCCTCCATAAGCAGAATCGCAATGGAATACGCCTCCTCACCGGTGGAGCAGCCCGCAACCCAGACTCTGATCTGCTTTTCCTTGGGCGCATCTCTTAACAGCTGCTTCAGTACCGTTTCCTTAAGCACCTCAAAGTATTCCGGATCCCGGAAAAACGATGTGACTCCGATCAGCACCTCCTTAGCAAGGATTTTTGCTTCCTCCGGATTATTATTAAGATAGGTCACATATTCTCTCAGATTCCGGTTATGCGTAACCACAAGCCGGCGCTCAATCCTGCGCAGGATCGTCGTCTGCTTATAATACGTATAATTAATATTGGTTATATTTTTAAGAATCGCAAATACCTGTGCCATCAGGTCCTGATCCGACAGCTGCAGCTTACTGCTGGCATCCATCATGGAAACAGCGATATGTGCCATTTCTCTTGCAATGGACTCCGGGTTCTGCACCAAATCCGCAAAACCAGTTGCAATCGCATTACGCGGCATCCCATCAAATTTAGCTGACTCCGGTGTCTGTACGATGATCATGCCATTCTGCTCCTTAATGGAACGGATGCCATTGGTACCGTCAGATCCGGTACCGGACAGAATCACCGCTACAGAACGATTTTCATAAGAGCTTGCCAGCGAACGGAAAAATATATCAATCGGATGGTTAATGATGGTAGAATCATATTCTTTAAGTCTTAAAACATCCGCTTCGATCTCAACATTATATTTAGGTGGAATCATATAAACATGATTTCGCTCAACATGCATACCGTCCGTTATTTCCGTAACCGGCATGGCACTGTACTTACTAAGGATCTCCGCAACCAGACTTTTATGATCCGGCGCAAGATGCTGGATAATGACAAAAGCCATACCCGTATTGGACGGCAGAAAGGTCAGAAACTGCTGCAGAGCCTCCAATCCCCCGGCAGATGCTCCAATACCGACAACACAATTTGGCTGCATACTTAATGGAAGTTTTTTCTGTGTCAACATGAACTCACATCCTTTCACATAATCGTCTATGCCTGATTGTGTATTTTTTACAGGATTATATACTTATTTTAAAGGTTCCATAGCAGAAAATAAAGGTGCAAAAGAGAATTTTTCCACATAGTTTTTTCCGTAAAATGGCAGTTTCATCTGTTCAGTTATCAAATTAAACGCTATAATATCAAAAGAAATGTTTGTTTTTGATCACAAACACTGATCGTAAAGGATGTAATTTATATGGTAAAATTTAATTTAACCGACAGTGAAAAAGCCTCACTCTTTGACCGTTTTTTTTCAGATGGTTACGAGGAACTAATTCAGATTGACCCGGCTACAGAGACTGCAGTGACTCTTTTTTCTACCAATGCAGACTGGAAGCGTATGCAGTCCATCCGGTTTAATTATGAGGACATCAGTAAAAAATATATTATGGATATATCCTCCGATCCGGATCCTGAAAATATTATAAAGGATTTAAAGCTCTCCAGCATCGAGCAGGCACTTGACAAGTCTCCCGTATATCGGGTTCATTATACTGCCAAAAGCCAGGATGGCAGCTTACGTCTTAAAGAAGCTTACTTTATCCGTAATAATGACATCATTATTTTGACGATTCATGATATCACAGATACCTTTCAAAACGTTGTAAATCATACAAAGGAGCTGGAAAGTGCTCTGGAAAGTGCGCAGCAGGAGATCCGGCAGAAAAATCTTTTTATGACTTTGATGAGTCGTAATATACGCACACCGCTTTATTCGATTCTGGGACTCACAAGGATTGCGGAAAATGATTTTGTAAGCAATTCTTCTATAGAAGATTATCTGCATAAGATTTCCATGTCCGGCTCTTATATGAATGAGTCAATCAACGACATTCTAGATCTCCGTGGAATTGCGAGCCATGAAATCGAGCTTCAGCCGGTTAAAATCAATATTAACGGATTACTGGAAAAAATCTCCCGTCATATATCCAATGCTATGCAGGAAAAGGGTTTGATCTACACCCTGCAGACAGAGGGCATGACAGACCTCACGGTCATGGCGGATCAGCACTGCCTCCAGCAGATCCTTATGAAGCTTTTAAAAAGTGCAATCAGCTATACCGTAAAGGGAGGCAGGATTGAGCTCCATGCACGCGAGCTGATGCACAGCCAGCAAAATGTCACGATTGAGTTTTCCGTCGTAAGTCTGGGGATCGTCATCGATCAGGAGCGCTTCCGTCTGCTCTTTAAGCCGCATGACTACCTCAAGGATAAGATTGATGATGATCTTGGATCCATTGACATTGACCTTATCATTTTAAAAAGCTATATCAATGCCATGGGGGCTGACACACTTACTGCAGAGTCGGATGCCTCCAGAGGAACCAGAATTTCCGTGACGCTGACCATGCCTCTCTCCGAGGAGGCGCAGCTCGCATACCAGGATACATCTGATCAGACCTGTCCGGATTTCAGCGGAAAGCGGGCTCTGATCGTGGATGACAACGATATTAATCTTGAAATCGGCGTGAAGCTTATGGAGCGTCGCGGCATGACCGCAGTTACTGCCAAGGATGGAGCAGAGGCAATCGAGATCTATAAAAAAGAGCGCGGAAATTTTGACGTCATCCTCATGGATATCCTGATGCCCGGGATGGATGGCCTGGAGGCGACCCGCAGGATCCGCAAATTAAACGATATTCCAGGTTCCAAGCAGATCCCAATTATTGCCATGACAGCCAATGCGTTCCGTGAGAACTTTGAAGAGAGCTTCAGGGCAGGACTCACGGCACACCTTGTTAAGCCGATCGAGCCGGACCGCCTGTATGCAACGATTGCAGATGCACTGCATATGTAATGACAGAATCCAGTGATCCGAAATCTTTTTACTTTTAATGAATTCCCATACTCTTACTTCATATCTTCTAAAACAAAGAAGCCTCGGGATAATCCCGATGGCTTCTTTGTTTTAGCAATACATCTTGTCTATAAATTTTGGATTCTATGATCTCAGCTTTCTTTCGTGTACCGGACTATAGATTTTCACTCTGCTTTGGCAGCATGACCGAACTTATTAAAGTTAATAAGACATCCATCCTCTACAATCTGGCGCTCATTGGCGGTCATTGGCTGGATATAAAGTGAGATTTCCTCTGCCTTACCCTCTTTAATGACATACGCTTTAATATCATCCAGTGCATTGTTCTGAAGTGCACTCCGGATGCCAGGCACATAGATAAAATCGCCTACCTCAAAGGTATCCGGTTCTCCCTTCAGATGGAACGGAATCATGCCCCAGTTGATACAGTTAGAACGGTATCTCTTAGTGGCATATTCCTTTGTAATATTGGCAAGTGCCCCCAGTACTCTCTGGCAGGAAGCGGCCTGCTCACGCGCAGAACCATCTCCCGGCTTGTTGGCATAGATGGTGGATCCGATTTCAACATCCGCTGCATTCACATTCTGCTGTCCTGGAATCGTATGGATCACATCAAAAGCTTCTGCAACTGCCGCATCAATCTTGCCCTGCTTTCTCTCATCTTCAAGATTTCTTACCTCCTTGGCTTTCCCCACATACTCCGGATCTCTCCTCGAGAGTGTGAACTCTGCGAGTCCCAGCGGATTGGACCGATAGGAGGAAGTCTCACCGGATGGGATCAGCTCATCTGTCGTCGTTACATCATCCAGGATCTTGGAGCAGACCTTAAGGAGGATGTTATCCGTCATCTTTTCCTGCTCCGGCCAGTCCTTGATATTCGGGCCAAAGCGCAGCGGCTTTTCCTCCTCCGGCTTGCCAAAGCCGTTGTATACTCTGTTTTTATATGCCTTATCATCAAACTGGTACTCCGGAACATCGCCCCAGCAGTCCAGTGTTTCCGCAGAAGTGAGCTTGCCTCCATTT
Source organism: Oribacterium sp. HCP28S3_H8 (assembly GCF_052064775.1). NCBI lineage: Bacteria > Bacillati > Bacillota > Clostridia > Lachnospirales > Lachnospiraceae > Oribacterium > Oribacterium sp. HCP28S3_H8. The sequence goes on from NZ_JBQHUZ010000005.1 coordinate 208,833, forward strand.
GCAGCGGTTGCAGCAATGGAGCGTGCATCCATCAGAGCCACGGCAGACATCTGTCCATTGCCCGGCTTGGAGCCCTCACGATTTGGGAAGTTCCGGGTCGTATGACGGATGGACAGCGCATTGTTTGCCGGCGTATCGCCCGCGCCGAAGCAAGGTCCGCAGAATGCCGTCTTGATAATGGCACCTGCATCCATCAGATCTGCAAGCAGACCCTTCCGGTCAAGGTCTGTGTATACCGGAAGCGAAGACGGATATACGGAAAGATAGAACTCATCGTTGCCGCAGCTCTTTCCCTTAAGAGCGTGTGCTGCTTCCACTACATTGGTATAGTTACCGCCTGCGCAGCCGGCAATGATCCCCTGCTGCACCTGGAGCTTACCATCCGATGTAATCTTATCCAGCAATGTGAAATGTGCTCTGCCTTCCGCAACCTTCTCCGCGGCAAGCTCGGTTTCACGTAAAATATCCTCAAGGTTAGCATACAGCTCATCGATCTCATACGCATTGGACGGATGGAACGGAAGCGCAATCATCGGCTTTATCGAGGACAGATCCACATAGACGCATCCATCATAGTATGCTACATCTGCCGGATTAAGCTCGGTATACTGATCTGCTCTATGATGCTTATCGAGGAACGCTTTGGTATCTGCATCGGTTCTCCAGATTGAGGACAGGCAGGTGGTCTCGGTTGTCATAACATCCACGCCATTACGGTAGTCTGTAGTCATCGAGGCAACGCCCGGTCCCACAAATTCCATAACCTTGTTCTTAACATAGCCGCACTTATATACTGCGCGAATGATTGCCAGTGCCACATCCTGCGGTCCTACAAACGGCTGTGGCCTGCCGGTAAGGTAAATAGCAATAACACCGGGATATGCAACATCATAGGTCTGGTTCAAAAGCTGCTTGGAGAGCTCACCGCCGCCCTCACCGATCGCCATGGTTCCCAGGGCACCATAACGCGTATGTGAGTCAGATCCCAGAATCATCTTGCCGCAGCCTGCAAACATTTCTCTCATAAACTGGTGAATGACAGCGACATGAGGAGGTACGTAAATGCCACCATATTTTTTAGCTGCAGATAAGCCAAACAGGTGATCATCATCATTGATGGTACCGCCAACCGCGCAAAGTGAATTGTGGCAGCAGGTCAGCACATATGGAAGCGGAAACTTCTCCATGCCGGATGCTCTTGCTGTCTGAATGATCCCAACATAGGTAATATCATGGGACGCCATGGCATCAAACCGAAGCTTGAGCTGATCCATGGAAGTGTTGGTATTATGTGCCTTCATAATGCCATAGGCAATCGTGCCCTTTTTGGCCTCCATCTTATCCGGATCCTTCCCTGTCAGCTGACGCACTTTTGCGGCTTCATTTTCCGGCACAACCTCCTGTCCGTGCACGAGATATACGCCGCCATCATATAACTTGACCATTTTTACCCCTCCTGTAATAAAATTGCGAGCAGTGTACTGCTCTTTGTACAATCCTTATACTTAGATTCTATTACTTTCACGAAATATAGTAAAATACTTGTATAGTTATAGTATTAATAGGATAATACTATAGATGTTATGTATATATGTCTATGTATATTATAGATAATTTCTATTAATATAGAGCAAGCTTTATGGCTTTAGCAGCAGCATCAAAAAACCCCATACTGTCGCCCGTAGCTTCTGCCGGCAACAATATGAGGTTTCTATATTGTAAAGTAAGGTGAATGCTTCTCTTCCTCAGTATATACTCATACATGCCGTGTAAAGGTGTCTTTCATAAGATCAATGAAATATCGATCTGCGCGGTCAAGGTACGTACCTTCTTTATAGACAGCATTCACATCCCAGAACTCCGGTCGCTCATCAAAATAATAACAATGGAATTTTTCCCTGCCGCCCAGTGCTTCCACCGCTCTTTCCGGCACAATCGTAATTCCCAGTCCTGACTTGGCAAGCTGCGCCGCAGACATACAGCTGGCGAGCTCCATAACCTCCTTCGGGTTAATATTGGCCTGTTGAAACAGCCGGTCGGTAGCTTTACGGATATATCTGCCCTTCTGCATCATGATATAAGGCAGATCTCCCGTGCATGACAGCTTAACCACCGGCAGGTCTCTACCCATAAATGCACCGCCTTCATCCTTAGAAACCAGCATATCCTCCTTAATCATATGGTCTCCTGCTACAAGCAGGATCTGCTCCTGATAGATCAGCTCCGTATGTAATCCGGCAGGCAGTCCTTCCCGCCCACCCGGGAGGATTGCGAATGTGATCCGGTCATTCAGCAAGCTCTCGATGATCTCATCTGACTTAGACTCCATTAATCGGATCTCCGTCCTTGGAAACGATTCCTGGAAACGTCCTGCCACCTTAGGCAGCATATATCCTGCCCGTTCCGTAGGGATTCCTATTTTGATTTCTCCCTGCTCTCCGGAGCCGATATCCAACAGCTCACTGCGCAGATTATCCCGCATTTTAAGTATTTTCCGAGCTGTTTCCACATACTTCTCTCCCGCATACGTAAGAGTAATCGGGTTTGTTTTTCTGTCAAACAGCCGGACTCCCACATCCTGCTCTACCTTGGACAAAATATAAGATAAGGATGGCTGGGAAATGTACAGCTTTTTGGCTGCTGCGGTGACACTCTTGCAGTCTGCAACCGCGGTAACATAGGTGAGCTCACGGAAATCCATAGACATTCTCCTGTTCTTTCTCCTGTTCTTAATGCCTTGTAGTTTGATCATAATGGATCCAGCATTAACAGGCAACATACAATTGCCTCTCTACGTGATTTTAAGTTAAAGCATACCAAAGGATTTCATCAGAAACAGCCAGAAGGTAAGTGAAAATGCACTGAAAAGCGTGGTAAGCATCACAACACTCGATGAAAGCACCCCATCATGATGCATATTTTTAGCCATGACATAGCAGCTTACCGTAGTGGCAGAACCCAGCATGACAAGGATCGCTACCAGCTTTTCTTCCCGATATCCAAGCCGGATGGCAATCGGCAAAAATATAAGATTAAATCCAAAAAGCTTCAGGAAGCTCGCGGCCAATGCCGGCTTCAGCTTACCAGATGCCTTTTTAAAATCAAAGCTTGCTCCCATTGCCATGAGTCCCAGCGGTGTAGCCGTCGCACCGACGCTGGCACAGGTCTTAGTCAAAATAAGCGGTCGCGGCAGCTTAAGTAAGGACCAGCCTAGTCCGATGAGGATTCCAATCAGGATCGGATTGGTAACAATACCTCGGAGCGTATGCAACAGGGTTTCACGATCGAGCCCCTGCTGCTCCGGATCTGTAAGAGACAATGCAACTACCGCCACTACATTATAAAGAGGCACCGCCCCGATAATCATAAGAGGCGCCATGGCGGAGCTGCCATAGATATTTTCAATAAATGCCAGTCCCAGCAACGCTGCGCTGCTCCGGTAAGATGCCTGAATCAGCTCTCCACGCTCTGCCTTGTCAGGAAACAGAAGCGAAATGAACGCAGCCAGCAATACGCTGATTAAGGTTGCACAAAAGCAGAACAGTACAAATCCGCTATCCCAGGCGGCATAAATATCTACACCCGCCAGCTGATGATATAAGGTTACCGGCAGAGATACGCGGAACACAAACGTATTGAGCTTAGCTGCGAGGACATCATCCATCCAGCCGATCCGGTTTAAAAAATACCCCAGGACCATGAGCATAAAAATCGGCATTGTGGCATTTAGACTGAATATCAGATTTTCCATTTACACATTTTCCTCCAGCATATCTCGATGAACTATGACATGGTCATGGTTTTATTATATACCATGAATCCGAGATGCAAAGTACCTGTTCGGAAACTCTGCTTCTTAAGGATTCTAAGGCAGATTAAAGTATCAAAAATACACATTTACCTTATTCAGCTGCATCAGAAATACCCTTTTCATATACAAAGATCATTTGATATCTTGACCTGACATGATAAAATAGGAACATATTGTGAGGTGAAGATCATGACCACTCGTGAATTACTATATGTCAAAACTGTCGCGGATGCTAAAAATATATCTCGTGCCGCGCGGAAGCTGTTTGTAGCGCAGCCGTCTCTCTCCCAGTCTCTGCAGCGCATCGAGGACAATGTAGGTACCAAGCTTTTTGTCAGGAGCCCCAATGGTTTAAGGCTGACGTATGCCGGTGAAAAATATTATCAGATGGCCTGCCAGGTGCTTAAAATCTTTGATGATTTTGAAGCAGAGGTCGCCGACCTCAACGATCTTAAGGCGGGACATATCTATTTTGGCATAACCAATCATCTCGGATCCTTTCTGCTGCCAAAAGTGCTTCCGGTATTTCAGAAGGAGTGTCCAAATATTGATATCGATATCTATGAAGGGTCCACGGATGATCAGGAAGCAAATCTACTCTCCGGAGACCTTGACTTCTCGATTATGCATGCTCCTGTTGCTGATGCGCAGCCAAATCCCTCTCTGAATTATGAGATCCTTGCAAACCATCCATTCATCATCGCGGTTTCTTCCAACAGTCCTTTGATCCGCAAGGCAGTAGTTACGGAGGGCTACGAGCATCCGGTTCTGGATCTGAAATATCTGCAGAACGAACCACTGCTTACTCTCCATAAAGGGCAGCGCATCCGGCATGTGACGGATTTTGCTCTGCGACAGGCGCATATTACTCCGGAGATCCGGCTGACCTCAAGAAACTATGATACACTGCTGCGGCTTGCTGCTTCCGGTTACGGGTATACGATGGTTCCCTCCGATTATGTAAGGAAGCGGCACTTTGACGAATCTCCTTATTATCTTTCCATCGACAGGAAATACGGGGCTTACTGGAGTCTTTGCATTACAACCCTTAAGGATTCCTTCCAGTCCAAGGCGGATCAGCACATGATCGAGCTGCTGCGTAAAAATTTCAAAGAGCCTTAAACGCAAAAACAAATTCGATATAACAGTCTGTCAGGCATCAAAATCAAATTTCATATAGACGCTTATAAAATATAAGACATAAAAAACAGCAGGATCAGCATACGTTAAAGCCTCTCCTGCTGCTTTTGTTATAGCCTGAGCTCCAGCATGCGTATAAGCAGTATATTTTTATCTAAACTCAATACAGCGGATACACTGACAGATTTCTCACCACTCCAAATGCTATAAGCAAAACTCCCACCATAATAAGCGGTCCTCTCTCCCATGGTCGAGGTACAACAAAGCCTGTTTTCAGGAAGCGAATGTAAATATCCCCTATCACCACGCACAGTGCAGGGAGCAGAATCAGCAGTACCGGATTATACCAGAATGCCCGCCGGAGCTCTCCTCTTAAAAGAGCCAGGAGCATATGCGTAGCACCGCATCCGGGACAGTTCCATCCGGTAATACGATGAAAGAAGCAGATATCAATATGCAGACAATAAGAAAGAGAAAGAAAAAAGGCTACAAGCATCCATAAAATGATATTTCGCGCAAGACGACCTTTCAAGCCCGGATCCCTTTGATCCATCCTGCTCATCTGATCTATACGATTTATACTGTTCATATCCGTCTATCGACATCAGTCCTTCGGTCTCATATAAAAACGACCGGCAATTTCCGTAGACCGTATGGAATTAATAAAGGCATGGGGATCAATTTCTTTGACCGTCTGAATCACCTTGTGCGTATCACTTGCCGATACCACAGAGTAAACCACCTTGTGCTTCTGATGCTTAAACGATCCCTCCGCATCCATGATGGAAGCACCGTGATGACATACATCGTGGATCGCTGCCGCTACCTCCTGTGATTTGTCCGTTATAATAAATAAGGTCTGCCTCTGATAGTTCCGGTACGCAGTATGCAGCATCTGCGTGGAAACATACTGAAATATGATAGAATACAATGCCTTATCCCAGCCAAACAGGATACCTGCACTGCCGAGGATCAGGACATTAAGTCCCAGAATCAGGTTCCAGGTTTCCATACCCTTTTTCTGTGATAAATAGATGGCAATAAAGTCTGTTCCACCGGAGGTCGCATCTACCATAAGGCAGAGGCTGATGACCAGTCCGTTAATAAGACCGCCGAAGATTGAAATCAGCAGTGTGTCATACGTCACAACCATCGCCGGTAACAGATCCGTAAAAAAACCAGTAAGCAGAATCATAATCAGCGAAAACAATGTAAATTTTTTTCCGATAAATCTAAAGCCAATATAAACAGGAATTGCATTCAACACGATATTGACCGCAGAATACGGGATCGCATGATGGAAATAAAGCTGACTGACTCTCTGAATCAGAACGGTAAGTCCGGTTGCTCCGCCCGGATACAATCCTCCTGCACGAACAAATGTGCGAATGTTTACAGCCATCAGAAAGGCCGCAAAAATAACCACGATCAATCGCTTCAGATCCTGCTTCGGTTCAAACTTCATTCAATTCACCCTGTCTACATTAGTATTTCTGAGATGCCATAGATCTCCTCTGCATTTCAGACATGTATGTCTGTAATATCACGTATCCGGACTTTACGCAATAGAAATTACATCATATAGCACAATAGGCCCTATCTTTATCTGATTTTTTACCGGACCATTTACCCGCAGGTTTCACTCGCGGATCACTACAAATCCATCCGCATCCTGCTGCCCGATCTCTTTACCGGTATCGTCCCGTACCACTTCCTGATATACATAATATTTCTCCGGATGCTCCAGCAGTTCTCTGGCTCTTGTTTCCGGGTAAAGTCCTCTCTCATTCTCTAAAACTGCCTTGAGCTTCTTGACTCCATTTTCTTTCTGTCCCGTACGTAGATAGTACTCGGCAAGCTCCAGTGCAATTTCCTTTTTATGAATCAGATTGGTGGAGAGCTTCTCCTCTTCCTCCAGATATGCAATATCAGTATTTTCATCACCCTTGGCAGCCGCAATACGTGCTTCCTGCAGCCGTATTACCTGACCGAGATTATCTGCAAGCATCTTGGCTCTTTTTTCTGCGACTTCTTTAATACGATATAAGTCTTCAATCTGAAATAATGCCGCTTCAAAGTCCTTACGCAGAATCTGCAGATTGGCTTTTTGATTGACGATCAATGCCGTTGTTGTAAGCGCATGAATCCTTAACTCCTGAGGTTTCAGGTCTTTAATCGCATCCATGGCACCGTCAAAGTCTCCGAGAGCCTCTCTGGCAAAGGATATATTGTTCTGTCCATGAGCATACTCCGCGAGATTGTGCGGGATCCCGGCATTTAAGGCTTCAAAATGCTCCAGAAATTCCTGAGGCTTACAGTCCTTATAGAGCTCTGCCTGCAGTTCCTTTAACTTACGGGTAGCATACACCGAAGCGATTACCCGGAACAAAATAACTCCGGCAAAAATCCATAGTGCAAAAATAAAAACATTCGTCGGATGCTCTGTTGATAATAGTTCACCATGCAGGTAGAACCAGGCCGCTATACCACCGAGAACTCCCCCCAGTATCATAATCAGATTACTGACTTTTTTAAAATAAACGATCATTAAAAACTCCCGTTATACAAAGGAAGCGCCACCCAAGACGGACAGCGCTTCCCGGTTTAATCTACCGTATATTCTGTTGTAAAAGTTTGTCTCCAGAACGTCTTACAGCATGAAGGAGAAGACGAAGGATGCAATGATCAGGACGATACCGCCGCCCAGACGGGATGAAAGCTGAGAGTAAGCAATGAGATCCATACGATCTGCAGCGCCGAGGCAAGCCAGGTCACCGTTACCACCACGGTTAGCCATGCAAAGACCAGCAGTGATAGCAGAATCGATCGGATAGAAGCCTACCAGGTAACCAACAGCAGCAGAACCAATAATAGCACCGATAACGATCATGAGAGCCATGATGATGTTGGAAGGAGCAACTGCTTTGAACAGCTCGCCAAGATTAAAGTCTGCGCCCATGCCGACCATGATGATGATACCCAGCTGACCGGAGAAGAAGGACTGCAGTCTCTTGGCACCTGCTCTTACTCTTGCAGGGACCAGACCTGTAGCTGCAAGGATAACAACAAAGATAATCATGTAAGCATACTTATGGATCGGTGCTCCTGCAATCTTAGGCAGAATCACAGAGCTCATAAGAATACCAACTGAGAAGCATGCAAAGGCAAGGAGCAGTGCTCCGGAAAGATCGGTATTATCTGTTTTGATCTTCTCATCATCTCTTGCAAGCTCTTCTGCGCCACGGATCAGAGTCTTCTTATCACCGGTAAGAGATGGAACCTTCTCACCAAGAGCATTGAGTGCTGCAGAAGCAATAATACAGAAAATATTGGCAATTGTCAGTACGATGATAGCAAAGGAATAGTAGTTTGCTGCCGCATCTCCTGTAACCTGCTCATAGATCTGTGAAAGAGGTACTGCACCGGCACCATTACCGCCACCCATGATCGGAAGTGTATACTTGATCAGTGTGTCAGAGAATGGAATGCCAAAGATGGCACCGGTAATTCCACCAAGGATCGTAGCTGCCAGCAAGCCACCGAGGATTGCCGGGATATAACCCGCAAACGAACGAAGCAGAATATCACGATCCAGAGAAAGAACCGAACCGATAATCAGCATGATGATAAACATCTCAAGGAAGTTTGCATCATCTGAAATAAAGCTGTTGATTGCATCAAGTCCTGCCTCTGGTACAAGGTTGAACTGCTTGAGGACTGCAACACCAAAGAATGTAGCAAGAAGTCCGCCGCCGATGTAAGTGTTCCAGATCGGTACTCTCTCGCCAATCTCATTAAAGATTACTGCGAGACCAAAGCAGATTGCAAGTGTACCAGCCATTGTGGTAGACTGTACCATCTTTGGACCATCCTTGCCCTGTACGGTAAGGTACATTGGGATAAGGCAAAGCAGGATACAGATCACTGCCTGCCACCATGGTAATCCGCCAAGCCATAGCCCGGTTCTAGCGTTTTTGTCTTCAGCCATAAAATAACCCCCTTTAATTATGATACTGAACTGACATGTAATATCATTACTGGATAAATTTTAACATAATGACATTTTTATTACAATCTGCTTCACCGGAAAAAGGTTTCATTTACATACATTTTTATATATGAGGTATATAGGCAAATACTATAATGATAGTGCTAAAGCTGTGTCAGAATCTGTGCGCAGATTTCCTCTATGCTTCTGCCATCTGTAGATATAATATCCTCTGCAAGCTCCCGGTAAATCGGGTCACGTTTCTCAAGTATTTCACTGATATCCTTCACATTCACATGTCCTTTAAGCACCGGACGATCAGTCTGATTAACATTAAGTCTTTCTGCTACTGTTTCCGGGGTCACGGAAAGATAAATGATGCGGCCTCGTCCTCGCATCAGCTGCCGGTTCACCTCACGTAGAGGTGTTCCTCCGCCGCAGGATATGATCGCATGCTCCGATGTAAGGTCCGAAAGCACTTTCGTTTCAAGTTCTCTGAAATATTCTTCACCAAACTGCTTAAATATCCCGGATATAGGCATTCCTGCCCTGGACTCAATTTCACTGTCCATCTCCAGGACCGGCAATCCGGTCAATTCAGAAAGTTTGGATGCCACAGTTGATTTGCCGCTTGCCATAAAACCGATCAGATAAATATTGCCCTCAATTTCTTTCATCGTCTGCCTCATCCCTCAAAAACATCCAAAAGATTCCTTACAAGCTCCACCGGCATCTGCCCTGGCGCTGATGCCTCATCTGCTGCCGCAAATGTATAATCAGAGCCAAATACATTTCCTGAAATCCTGCTGATTTTACCAAGGCTGCCCATTGACATTGCAATAATCTCATGCCGCGCGTGATCCTCCAGGCGAAACTCTGTAACTGCATACAAAAGTCTTGCTACATCTCTTGGATCCTTAGGCATATATGCTGTTTTTACAATGTCCGCTCCGGTACCTGCAAGCTCCCGGAACTTTTGTAAAAGCTCCGCAGTCTCCGGGGTAAAATGGAAGTTATGATACGAGGCAATTGTCGCGATATTTGCATTCGCAGCATCAAGAAGAAGTCTGTGCACGATATCAGCATCTCGTCCTGCCTCTATATCTACAAAATCAACACAGCCGGAATCCATCGCGGTAAGGATCGTTTGTAAATAGCTCTCTCTATCCGTCTGAGAGGCTGTATATGGAAATATGCCTCCCTCCGCATCGGTGCGTATCGTAAAAAGCAGCTTTTTTCCGGCAATAATCGCCTGAATCATCTTAAGCACCGGCTTAAAATCATTTGCGAAGTCATCTGCGTAAAGCTCAGATGCAAGATCATATCTCCACTCTACAATGTCCGCTTTTGTCGTAGCGCAAATTTCCGCCTGCCTGCGGATGTCCTTAAGCGTTTTGCCGGTAATCGGCACACAGATTTTTACTTTATTCATCTCTCCCCCCTAATGTATCTCTGATGCCGACTACTGTTCTGTCCCCGACGATGTAGACTTATTTTTAAGGAGCTTACCGATTTCATCTACAAAAGTATTGACATCCTTAAACTCTCTGTAAACAGACGCAAAACGCACATAGGCTACCTGATCAACTTCTTTCAGCTTTTCCATAACAAGCTCACCGATCTGTCTCGTCGGAATTTCCTTTTCACCAGTAGCGAATATTTCATTTTCGATTTCATCCACCATTTTCCGGATTTGATCCGTAGATATCGGACGCTTATGACAGGAGTGCAGAATACCATTCTCGATTTTGGAGCGGTCGTATGGTACTCTGGTCTGATCCTTTTTTATCACCATAAGCGGCATGGTTTCCAGCTTCTCATATGTAGTAAACCGTTTACCGCACTTCTCGCACTGCCGCCTTCTCCGGATCGCCGCATTATCATCCGCTGGTCTCGAATCAATAACTCTGGTATCTTCTGCGCCGCAAAATGGACATTTCATACTATTCCTCTTTCTGTTTATTACGTAGTCTGGTTGGTATCTGCATCATGGGACGAATTCAAAAGCTTTGTCTGCTCCTTATAGTTCTCTGGTTCTAAATCACGTTGTGATTCATCCGGAGATACTTTCTGAGCATTGGAATCTACGCCCTGACCATTATGAGTTGCCTGGTAGATCTCCTCAAAGCTTGCATGTTTTTCCGGGGTGTCTTTTTCCTGTGTCTTAACAGCTTCCGCCTCCTCGGGACTCAGCTCTCTATATTCGGCATAGGGTGTCACATCATCATTTCCATTGCCTTGATAGTCCTCACTATATGCGCTCAGGTAAAAAATAGACTGGGCCGCCATCATATACGGTATCGTCCACAAAAATCCTACTCCGAATGTAATAACGCTAAGCAGGATCCAGGGCAGAAAAGAAAGCATCAGCAAGAGAAAACGGATTTTCCTTTTTTTCATAATATGGATAGAAACGCGAATTGCCGTCCCGGCCTTCATGTCAGGATTATCTGCAGATGCCAGTGGTGCCATACCAAGAACCAGTGCCATATAATAGATCAAAAGTGTAGTGATAATGTTGATGACTTCTACCGTCTTTGTTTGAAATCCCATCCTTAAGCTAAGAAAAAGTTCAGGCATCATCAGCACCCAGCTGATCAACCAGATGATGATCATTACGCCAAGATAATGTCCCATTTGCCGCACTCTAAAACCTTTAAATATATCAAATGGCACACATTTTCTGCCTCTCACAATATTAAGAAACATGATCTCCATGCCAAGGGATGTTCCGATAATAAACCAGAGCAGCAAAGCTACCAGTGCCGCGACGCAGATCCCGGCACATGTAGAAATCAGTAAAGTACTGTATGCACTGCTTCCAAACAGGATGACAGGATCTCTTAGCATCATACCAGCAAGTGCAAGCACCATACTGATCCCGAAGGAAATGCTCACGATTCCGATCACCATAACCAGATACGCTGCAATCGATGCAATCCAGTTGCCATGCATCTGATGCCATGCAAAAGCTTTGATTTCACGGTTTGTCATCATATGTAATACCTCCGTGTTGTGGTCTTATACTTTTCAATACGAGGAAATTATATCATATCTTGTATATACCGTAAATTACGCCTCATAATGTATGGCAAAAATGCATAATTTAAGAAAGCTGCATAAAAAGCTGTGATAGATAACAAAGATAAAATAATAATAATAAATAGCACGCCAACGTAAAAGCAAAAAAATCAATTTACACAAAAAGAGCAGGCCATCTGACCTGCTCTCCTCTCATGCCTTGAAAATCGCATACCGCTTTATCCATAAACACATTTCATAAAACATCAAACCTAACCGGACCAAAAACCTTTTGGATAAGCCCTCGACCTATTAGTAACTATCACCTGAATGCCTTGCGGCACTTACAGCTTAGCCCTATCAACCTTGTACTCTGCAAGGGGTCTTACTCTTACGATGGGATATCTCATCTTGAGGGTGGCTTCACGCTTAGATGCCTT